>CAZNMV010000281.1:0-4777 GCA_964573835.1 uncultured Aestuariivita sp.
GGTCACGTCCATGGCCGAAAAGCTGGCCGAAAAGCTCAAGCAGGACTATGGCCGCAGCAGCCGGATCGAAGGCAAGGGCGCGGGCGACTGGGTGCTGATCGATGCGGGCGACGTGATCGTCCATATCTTCCGCCCCGAAGTGCGCGACTTCTACCAGCTGGAAAAGATGTGGATGCCCCCCGCCCGGCAGGCCGGCGCGGGCTGATCCGCCCCGGCGGACGGCGAAAGGACTGCGCCCATGCGCGTGCATATCTGCGCGGTCGGACGTCTGCGTGCCGGACCCGAACTTGACCTGATCCGTGACTATACCACGCGATTCGACCGGACCGGGCGCG
This sequence comes from uncultured Aestuariivita sp., assembly GCA_964573835.1. Classification (GTDB taxonomy): domain Bacteria; phylum Pseudomonadota; class Alphaproteobacteria; order Rhodobacterales; family Rhodobacteraceae; genus JAGYKE01. The sequence goes on from CAZNMV010000281.1 coordinate 336, forward strand.
CGCTGGGGCTCGGGCCGCTCACCCTCACCGAAGTCGATGACCGCAAGGGCGGCGGCATGACTGCCGAGGCCGCGCTTCTGCGCCGCGCCCTGCCGCAGGGGGCTTTGGTCTGCTGTCTCGACGAGCGGGGCGCGCAGATGACATCGCCCGCCTTCGCCCAGTGGATGGCATCGGTGCGCGATCAAGGGCGCGGGGACCTTGCCTTCGTGATCGGCGGCGCGGACGGGATCGACGAAAGCCTGCGGGCCGAGGCGGACAGTGCGCTCAGCTTCGGCCGCATGGTCTGGCCGCACATGCTGGTGCGCGCGATGCTGACCGAACAGCTTTACCGCGCGGCATCGATTCTGGCCGGGGCGCCCTATCACCGGGCGTGAGGGGGGCCGGTCCGGTCGGTTGATCGGGTGGCCAGCGCCTTTGACCACCAGATGAGCGCGCCGACAACGACACCCCAGAACGCGCCGCTGATCCCGAAGAGCGTCATGCCGCTTGCTGCGATCAGGAACGTCAGGGCCGGCGCTTCCAGCTGGCTGCGGTCCCCGAATGCCGCCGAGATCGAGCCGACCAGAGCGGGCACAAGTGCAAGACCCGCCACCGCGGTGATGAGGGCCAGCGGCGCAAGGCTGGCCAGGGCCGTGACCAGCGCCGCCGCGAAAGCCAGCATGACATAGACGATACCCGATGTGATCGCAGCCCAGTAGCGTGTTGCCGGGTCGCGGCCGGCGTCTTCACCCGCCATCATCGCCGCGGTGATCGCGGACATGTTCACGGGGATCGATCCGAAGGGCGCGATGGCCAGGCTGACAAGTCCGGTTTTGCGGAGCAGGGGCTGGCGGTCCACCGCATAGCCGTTCAGTTCCAGGACCGCAAAGCCGGGGATGTTCTGCCCCGCCATGGTCACCAGATAGAGCGGCACAGCGATGGAAAAGAACGACCGGAGCGTGAAGACCGGCGCTTCCGGGACAAAGGCAGGCAGCCATGCCGTGCCGGTCTGGAAGGCATCGCCCGGCGTGTCGACGGCGACAAGAAGAACGACCAGAAACGCGATCACCGCAAAGGGCATGGCCGCCAGCCTGTTCCACGTCAATCCGGCCAGCCACGCGACCAGCACCGGCAGGACCAGCAGGGGAATGGTGCCAAGCGCAATCGCCGGGGCCAGACACAGCTTGAGCAGGACACCGGCCAGCAAGCCATTCGCGATGGGCTTGGGGATGGCGGCCACGATCCGGCCAAGGCCCGGAATGAACCCGGTCAGGACGATCAGTCCGGCACACAGGATCAGCGCGCCCACAGCTTCGCCAAAACCGCCCGGGAGGGCGGCCGTTGCCGCAAGAAAGGCCGCCCCGGGTGTGGACCATGCCACGGCGGCGGGAATGCGCGTCACGGCAGGCAGCCAGATGCTGCAGATCCCCATGCCGATGGTTGCAAAGAACAGCCCCGTCGCCGCCTGCCCGCCCGTGGCCCCCACCGCCGTCAACCCCGCCAGCACGATGGCGAAGGACGCCGAATATCCCACGAACGCGGCGAGAACCCCCATGGAGACGGCAGAGATCGAAAGATCGCGGAGCATCGGCCGGAACCACCCTGGTTCGATTTTCCGACACCGTCACGGAACTTGACCGAATGTTCCAGAGCGGTCGTTCAAAATCGCCAGCCGGGGCGGGCTCGGGTTCGCCCCACCGGGCGGGCTTCCGGCCCGGCCATAGCGCACAGCCGCGCAGACATCGGGTTCCGGCAAGATGCTCTGGCCACAGATGCCGGTGCGCGCGATGCTGCCCGAACGTCTTCGCCGCGCGGCGTCGATCCGGGCGGGCGCGCCCTGTCACCGCGCGTGACGCGGCCTGCAGATGGCGGTTGCAGCCCGCGGTAACAGATCGCGCTGACGGCGAATGGCCGCTTGCGCCTCGCGGCGGAAATCTGCCTTTCCCCCGCAAAGACTTGTTCCCCGTGTGCCTGACGGGTAAAACGGCGACAGATCCGCGATCAAGACGGCGGCGGGCGGGAAACACCAATGCATGCAGCACGGACAAAGGTCAGGAGCATTCTTGCAACCGTTCTGTGCGCGTCGCTCTTTGTCTGGTCTGTGACGCCGTCGTTCAACCATGCGTCGATGGTGTTTCAGACGATCCACGACCATCTGGAGATGGTCGAGCATCACGGCCATTCCCATGGCTTCGCGGAAGATCTCTACTGGGCCATGCATGGTCACACGCATGACGTGGCAGACCACGATCACAACCATGCGATTTTGTCGCTGACACCCCGCACCCGACCGGTCGCGGCCGTCAGCGAGGCGTCGCCGGGGATGGTTTCCATCGACGGCCCCACGCGGCATTTCCGGATAGAGCGACCTCCGCGCGCGTGATCCCTGCGGCCCGTGCCGCGCCCCGACCGATCACCTTTCGAACAAGCGGAGCAATTCCATGAAATCCCCTACCGGGGGCGCGCGGCGCATGCCATTGCGTCTTGCGCTTGTCGCCTGCGCGTCGCTCGCCCTCATGGCCGGCGCGGCCCTTGCCCATGATGTCACCCCGGGTGACGCGGGCTACATCCAGGAAATCTGGGGGGTGCACATCATCCCCTTCATCTATCTCGGCGCCAAACACATGATCACGGGATACGACCATATCCTGTTCCTTCTCGGCGTCGTGTTCTTCCTCTACCGCATGAAGGACGTGGCGATCTATGTCAGCCTTTTCGCGCTTGGCCATTCGGTCACCATGCTGCTGGGCGTCTGGTTCGGCTGGGGCATCAATGCCTATATCATCGATGCCATCATCGGCCTGTCGGTCGTGTACAAGGCGCTCGACAATCTCGGCGCCTTCCAGAGGTGGTTCGGGTTCCAACCCGACACCAAGGCCGCGACGCTGATCTTCGGCCTCTTCCACGGGACGGGTCTGGCTTCGAAGATCCTCGAATACCAGATCTCGGAGGACGGTCTTCTGGCCAATCTCCTGGCCTTCAACGTCGGTGTCGAAGTCGGGCAGCTTCTCGCCCTTTTCGTCATCCTCATCGTCATGGGATACTGGCGGCGCAGCCCGCACTTCCTGCGGCAGGCCACCTATGCAAACCTCATCATGGTCGCCCTGGGCGTTCTGCTGACCTGGCAACAGGTCGCGGGATACCTGGGCAGCGTCTAGGGACTGGAGCACGACATGCACAACGCACCGAAACCGAAACCCGAAGACCTGCCCACCCGGTCGCAGCTTCGCCGGTCCAGCATCATCGCCTGCATCGGGGCCGTGGCCATTGGCGTGATGGTCTACATGCCCGCCGAACTGGGTCGGGACCCAACCGGCGTCGGCACGATGCTCGGTCTGACCGAGATGGGCCTGATCAAGCGGCAACTGGCCGAAGAAGCCGAAGCCGATGCCCTGCTGCATGGCAGTGACGATCAGTCGTCGCTGATGAACGACCTCCTTGGCCTCTTCGTCTCTCAGGCCCAGGCGCAGGAGGCATGGCAGGACGAGATCACCTTCACCCTTGCACCGGGCGAGTTCACGGAGATCAAGGCCACGATGGAGGAAGGGGCGACCCTGTTCTATTCGTGGAGCGCCGAGGGCGGCCGGATCAACTTTGACCTGCATGCCCATGCCGGTGACCGCAACGTGACCTATGACAAGGGTCGCGGCCAGAACAGCGGCGAAGGGAGCTTCGTGACACCTTTCGCCGGGGATCACGGCTGGTTCTGGCGCAACCGCGACAGCGCCGCCGCGACCGTGACGCTACGACTGCGGGGCGATTACAGCGCGATCGTGCGGGGCGACTAGGCCAGGGACCGGCGCATCCCGCGCGGGGTGCGCCGTGCCTCATGCAGCAAGTTACCTCATGGCGCGATGCGCCCGCGCGTGGTTCCCTCTGGCTGGCGGTGCTGGTGGGCGGGCGATTCCCGTTGCCAATGCCGTGAATTGGTAATATCTTTTTACCAAAGAGGAGGGATCACATGGAAATGCCCGCCCCGAACCCCGCGGTTCTGGCCTGCAAGGCGCGCGTGGTGGCGCGCCTGCTCGAGGTGTTGCCGAAAGACGCGGTGATCCATGAAGAGGCCGAAACGCGCGCCTATGAATGCGATGCGCTCACCGCCTATCGCTGCCCCCCGATGATCGTCGTGCTGCCCTCCTCGACGAAGGAGGTGTCCGACATCCTGCGCATCTGCCATGCCGAGGGCGTGCCCGTCGTGCCGCGCGGGTCGGGCACGTCGCTTGCGGGCGGCGCGCTGCCCACCGCCGACAGCGTGATCCTGGGCGTGTCACGGATGAACGAGGTGCTCGAGGTCGATTACGACAACCGCTTCATCCGGGTGCAGACGGGCCGCACGAACCTGTCCGTCTCGGGCGCCGTTGCGGAGGAGGATTTCTTCTACGCGCCCGACCCGTCGTCGCAGCTGGCCTGCGCCATCGCGGGCAATATCGCGATGAATTCGGGCGGGGCGCATTGCCTGAAAT
>CAZNMV010000282.1:0-4766 GCA_964573835.1 uncultured Aestuariivita sp.
TGCGGTTGACGACGGCGCGGTACTATACGCCGTCGGGCCGGTCGATCCAGGCGCTGGGCGTGTCGCCCGACATCGTGGTGGAACAACCGCGCCGCGCACCGGCCGATGACGAGGAGGCCGCCGCCAGCCGCAGCCGGTCCGAGGCCGACCTTCGGGACAGTCTGAACAACGACAGCCTGTCGGAGGATGAACTCCGCCAGATCGAAGCGGACCGTGCCAAGGCGGAAGAAACGGCAAGGCTGCGCGAAGAGGATTATCAGCTGGCCTATGCGGTGGACATCCTCACGGGCCTGTCGGCGATGGCCCCCGCGCGGTAGGACGGCATTGCAGATCGCGAGAGGCGCGCGGGGCAACCTGCGCGCTTCGTCGTTCCGGCGCGCTGATAATCATTGCAAGGCGCGGCAGGCTGCGCATAGTCGATCCCGATGTCCGCCGCCTTGCGGGCAAAACGGGAGGAAAAACATGCAGTTCACCAAGATCGCGGTTGCCGCCGCGCTGACGTTTGCGCTGGGTGCGACGACGGCCATCGCCGAGACCCGCGTCACCTACAAATCGGCCAAGGCCGAGACGTCCTATTACCAGATGGGCGTGCAGATCGCCGAGGCGATGAAGGCCGGATCGAACGGCTCGATCATCGTCACGGTCGAGGAAAGCCAGGGCTCGGTCCAGAACGTGATGGAAGTGCGCGCGCGCGGCGGAGATTACGTCTTTACCACACCGCCGGGCCTTGTGGGCGCGGCGCAGAAGGCCACCGGGCCCTTCGCCGACAAGGGCGATCCCGCCTTCGACGAGATCCGCGCCCTGTTCCCGATCCCGTCGCTGACCATGCACTTCGTGGTGCGCGCCGACAGCGGCATCGAGAGCTTTGCCGATCTCGAAGGCAAGACCATCCTGCTGGGCAAGGGCACCTTCAGTGCGACGGAAGGGGAGAAGTACCTCAATCTCTTCGGTCTCGAAGGCAAGGTCACTCTCGCCGATGTGGAACTGTCGAACGCCGTGCCCGCGCTGAAGAACGGGCAGATCGACGGGTTCGTGACCGCCGGGTCCTTCCCGGCGCCGAACGTTATCGAGGCGGCAGCGTCGATGGGCGTGAACGTGCTGTCCCTGAGCGAAGACCAGATCGCGGCGACCAAGCGGTCGCGCCTGGTGATCCCGGCGGGGACCTATGCGGGTCAGGATGCCGATATCACCACCACCTCGCTGTCGGTCGGGGCCTTCACCACCACCAAGATGGACGAGGAAACCGCCTATCAGCTGACCAAGACCTTCTGGGAAGGCAAGGCGTCGATGGGCACGGCCGCGCCCTGGTGGAACGGCGTGGATGCCGGCCTGATGGGTGCCATCAACGTGAAGTTCCATCCCGGCGCGATCCGCTACTACAAGGAAGCGGGCATCGCCCTGAACGACGCGCAGATGTAAGCGTCCGAACGGAACAGCAGGCCGGGCGCACCCGCGCCCGGCCCTTTTCATGGCCATCCCATGCTGCATGACGATCTTCCCATCCGGTTCAAACCGCTCTGGCTGATGCTGGCGGCGCTGTCGGTGGCGTTCCATATCGGGCTGATCTTCTGGGGGCTGGTGCCGAACCTCGTCAGCCGCCCGCTGCACATGGCGCTGGTGCTGCCCTGGATCTTCGTCTTCGCCGCGCGCACGCCCTGGCAATTATGGTCGGGCATGGTCTTCGCGGGTTTCGGCATGGCGGCGTCGATCTGGGTGGCGGTCAACCATGACCGTCTGTCCGATCAATACGGGTTCCTGGAAAACGGGTTCCAGATCGGGGTCGCCGTCGTCCTTCTGATCTGCGTGATCGAGGCCGCGCGCCGCGCCATCGGCTGGCCCCTGCCCATCGTCGCGATCCTCGCGCTGGCCTATGCCTTCTTCGGCGATCACATCCCCGGCCAGTTCGGCCACTCCGGTACGCCGCTGAAAAGCTTCCTCGGCACCCTGACCATCGCCGAAGGCGGCATCTGGGGCAGCCTGACCGCCGTATCGGTGGGTGTGGTCGCGATCTTCGTGATCTTCGGTGCCGTCCTGAACGCGGGCGAGGCGGGGCAGGGGTTCATGAACGTCGCCGCCGCCGCGGCGGGGCGGCTGACGGGCGGGGCGGCCAAGGTCTCGGTGATTTCCTCGGCGCTCTTCGGGTCGATCTCGGGGTCGGCCTCGGCCAACGTGGCCTCCACGGGTGCGATCACGCTGCCTGCCATGACCAAGCTCGGCTATCCCAAGCGGCTTGCGGGCGCGGTCGAGGCGGTGGCCTCCTCGGGCGGGCAGATCATGCCGCCGCTGATGGGGGCAGGGGCCTTCGTCATGGTGGAGCTGACGGGCGTTCCCTACACGGGCATCATGGCGGCGGCGATCCTGCCCGCTGTCCTCTATTTCCTAGCGGTCTGGGTGGGCATCAATGCCTATGCGCGCCACACAGACCTGCCGGGGCTTGACCGCGATGCCCAGCCCGGTTGGCTGGATGTCGCCATCACCTCGGCCTTCTTCCTTGTGCCCTTCGGGGTGCTTCTGTGGGGCATGTTCGGCCTGAAGGTGACGCCGCAATATGCCGCCTGCCTTGCGATCCTTGCCGGTGCGCTTCTTCTGTTCACCGACCGGCGGCTGGGCTTCGACCTGCGTGCGACCTGGGGCCGGTTCGAGAGTGCGCTTCTGACCGCGGCGCGGCAGATCGCGCTGATCGCGTCGATCATCCTGTGCGCGTCCATCGTCATCGGGGTTCTGTCGGTCACGGGGCTGGGGGTGAAGATCACCTCGCTGATCCTGTCGGGGGCGGGCGGCATGCTCTGGCCCGCGCTTCTGCTGACGGCGGTTGCCTGCCTTGTCCTTGGGATGGAGGTGCCGACGACCGCCGCCTATGTGATCTGCGTGTCCGTCGCGGGGCCTGCGCTGATCCAGCTGGGGTTGGAACCCCTGCAGGCGCATCTCTTCGTCTTCTGGTACGCGCTTTTGTCCACCATCACGCCGCCCGTGTGCGGCGCGGTCTTCATCGCCGCCGGCATGGTGCGCGAAGACTGGCTGCGCGTCGCGCTGACCGCCATGGCGCTGGGCGTGGGGCTTTACATCATTCCGCTCGGCATGATCGCGAATCCCGATCTGATCCGCATCGCGACCGAACCGCTGGGGGCAGGGGTGGCCTTCCTGCGGGTGGCGGCGGGGCTGACGGCGATTTCCTTCGGGCTGATCGGCGTGCGGGGGTTTCTGCCCCGCACAGGTCTGATCGCACTGGGCGGCGCGATCATCTTCGCGCCGTTCTGATCTTCACATCGTCTCCAGACAATGCCGCCGGAACGCGCGCTTGAGCATGTCGAGCTCGGCGCGCAGCAATTCGACCTCGGCGCGGATGTCGTCGGCCAGCGCTTCGCCCGCGATCAGGGTAATGTCGGCCAGAACGGTGTCGCCATCGCTGATGACCAGGGTCTGCACGCCGTCGGCGATGGCCTCGCGCGGGATGGGCAGGCGCACGCGCCAGCGCCCCTTCGCGTCGTCGGGCGCCACTTCCAGCCCCGGCACCGTGCGGTCCATGTGGCGTACCGTCAGTCTGGGGTCGCCCACACCTTCGCTGCGGGTGAGAATGCCTTCCCAGATGCCTTCTGCCAGCCGGGTCTTGGTCAGTTCGAACATGCTCGCCTCTTGGGTCATCAGATTGCGGCCCGCATCCGGCGCGAGAAGGTCAGGTCGCGCAGGGTGACCTGGTTCATCTCGGGTCCTTCGAAAATCAGGTCCATCCACGCCTTCTCGATCCGCTTTTCATTGATGCCGGAATAGGCGAGGTCGAATTCGACCATCACCTTTTCCTCGGCCAAAGGCAGTTCGCGCACGATCTGTTCGGTGTTGGGGCCATGCCGGACGTTCAGGCGCGCGAAGATCTCGATGGGTTTTTCCATCTCCACGATCGTGTCCATGCGGATCAGGTGATCCTTGGTCAACCCGTGGACTGCGGGCTTGGGCAGGTCCACCACGAGCGACAGGAAACTGCCGTCGAAGCGGAAGACGTCCATGCGCAGGCCGTAAGGGGCAAGATCGGCCTCGCGCGTGTTGCGCAGCTGGCGCAGCGTCAGTTCCGACCGCGCGCAGTCATGGAACAGCGTCACTTCGCTGCCCAGCATCGATTTCGTGTCGACCGAGGACATGCCCTTGGCGGCGATGGGCCCGCGCCAGGCCTCGGGGCGCCAGCCCCAGTCGGTGCCGAAAGGACGGGGAAAGGCGTTCGAGCCGATCACCGGCAGCGCCAGCCGTTCGTCGGCGGCGTAGATCACCTCGTTCAGGAAGCCGCGCAGCTGGCGCGCGCGATAGCGGTGGCGGCGCAGCGTCACAAGGTCCTGACGCGTCACATCCCGCGCAGCAAGACGCCATTGGCGCAGCATCCGCCCGTGCAGGATCCGGTCGATCATACCGCCTAACTGGAACACCATGGACCGAACACCCGCATTTTCCGATTCCGCAACAATCTAGCCAAATCGTTTCCGGTTGATAAACCTTGAAAATCACCCGGAGCACCGGGTCGTTGCCGCGCCGTTACCCGCCGGATACAGGTGCGGGCGTTGCCAGCCGCGTGCCAGACGCCAGATCGCGGAGAAGGGCTGCTCCCTCGCCGCGCAGGGCCGGGCTGTCTTCCGGGGCATAAAGCGACAGCGCCACCACCTGCCCCCCCGCCGTGAAGACCGACATCCAGTGCGTCGCCGACAGACCGGGCGAGGGCGGCGTGCCGCCCCGGGCCAGGATCAGCGGCTGGGTGCCGGACACCGCTTCGCGCAGAATCTGCG
>CAZNMV010000283.1:0-4763 GCA_964573835.1 uncultured Aestuariivita sp.
GTCGCGGTGGACGACACGGCCGTCGGGATCAGGGCGAGGCAGTAGAAGATCGCGCCGAGGGCGAAGAAGAAGAACCCGGTCGTGTCGCCCAGCGTCAGCGACAATTGCCCCCCGGTCGAGGCGACAAGGTTGATCATGGTGTAGACCCCGAAGACCCGCCCGCGTGACGACGGGCTGGCCCGGTCTGACAGCCAGCTTTCCACGATCATCGCCGCGCCCGCAAAGCAGAAGCCCGCGATGGCGCGCAGCAAGATCCACCACACCGGATGCAGCAGGATGAGCGACAGCAGAAGCGCGATGGCCGCCGCCGACGACAGGACACTGAAGGACCGGATATGCCCCACCCGCGCGACAAGGCGGGGTGAATAAAAGCACCCGGCGATATATCCCACCGCCCAACCGGTGCCGAGAAGGCCGAGCGACAGGGCCGAGAACCCTTCATGCGTGCCGCGCACCGGCAGGATGAGCCCGTTTATCCCGCCCGCAAAGAGCAGGAAGGCCGACCCCAGAAGCAGGGCGCTGATCGGAAGAAGCTGGCGTGTCATTCCGCCGGTTGCCCTTTTGCCGGGTCCAGTCCGCCCGAGCCTAGCAGATCGGTGCCGCTGTCCAATACAACGGTTCCGTCACCTGCGTGCCGGCGTGCGGCATTTCCGGTTTGACATCGCACTGCGGCCTGCGTTCTGTGCCGCCATGCGCATCTTCGTCACCGGTACTGCAGGTTTCATCGGGTTTCACCTTGCCCGGCTCCTTCTCGAGGAAGGGCACGAGGTGCATGGCTTCGACGGGATGACCGATTACTACGACGTCCGGCTCAAGCAGCGCCGCCAGCAGATATTGCTGCAATCTCCGGGCTTCCGGACGACCGAGGCGATGCTCGAGGACCGCGATGCGCTTGACCGTGCGGTCGATGCCGGCGCGCCCGAGGTGATCGTGCATCTCGCCGGGCAGGCGGGCGTGCGCTACAGCCTCGAGGCGCCGCGCGCCTATATCGATGCGAACGTGACCGGGTCGTTCCATGTGAACGAGGCCGCAAGGCGGCACGGGGTGCGGCATCTCTTGATGGCGTCGACCTCGTCCGTCTATGGCGCGAATACGGACATGCCCTATGCCGAGACCGACAAGGCCGACACGCAGCTGACCATCTATGCCGCCACCAAGAAGGCAAGCGAGAGCGTCGCGCATGCCTATGCCCATCTCTATGATATCCCGACGACGATGTTCCGGTTCTTCACGGTCTACGGGCCCTGGGGGCGGCCCGACATGGCGCATTTCAAGTTCGTCTCGGCCATCCTCGAAGGGCGGGCGATCGACGTCTACAATCATGGCGAGATGTACCGCGACTTTACCTATGTCGATGATCTTGTGCGGGCCATACGCCTGCTGATCGACGCCGCCCCGGAACGCCCCGCGACACCGGGGGACATCGCAGAGGGCGACAGCCTGTCGCCGGTGGCCCCCTACCGGATCGTGAATATCGGCAATTCCACCCGGGTGCGCCTGACCGATTTTATCGCCGCGATCGAAGATGCGCTGGGTGTGACCGCGCAGAAGAACTTCATGGAGATGCAGCCCGGTGACGTGCCCGCGACCTGGGCGGATGCGACGCTTCTGCAGCGGCTGACCGGCTACCGCCCGCAGACCGATGTTCACGAGGGGATCGCGCGGTTCGTGGAATGGTACCGCGAGTATTATCGCCAATGATGCCTGTTGCCCGGAAAGTCGCCTTTGCGCTGACAGGGCTGATCGCCGTGGTGACCACGGTGCTCTCGCTGTATCCGGTTGAGCTCGACAACCCCGTCCCCGGCGGGGACAAGACCCACCACCTGATCGCCTATGCCGCGCTGATCTTTCCGCTGGCTCTGGCCGCGCGGTCAAGCCTTGCTTGGGCGGTTCCGGCCGCGCTGACGCTGGGGGTCGTGATCGAGCTGGTGCAGCCCGTCGCGGGGCGCATGCGCGAATTCGGCGACATCATTGCCAATTGCCTGGGCCTCGCACTCGGGGTGATTCTTGGTCTGTCACTGGCGCGCATGCTGGTGCGGTGGTCCTCCGGCGACAGCCGTTGATTCGCCCTTCAAGGCGCGAACAGATGGCCGCAGCGGTGCCAAACCGTGTATAGCGTGACAAGAAAGCAGCTTTTCTTGCAGAAAAACCGCAGTTGCATTGCACGACTTTCAAGAAAGTGTGGTTTTGAACGGTCAAGGCTGCTATCCCTGCCTCAGGTGTTTTTCGGAGAGTGTCATGAAAAAGATTGCAATCATTGCTGCCGCAGTGTCGGCCCTGTCTGTTCCGGCCTATGCCGATGCTTTCGGCCCGGGCATCACCGGTGCACACAAGGCATCCGCCACCGAGGTGTGCGGAAGCCGTGGGGCCAGCGTCGCGGGCGCCAGCCTGAACGAGTCGGGCCAGCTGGTCGTGACCTGTGGCCGCGCCACAACGACGAGTGCGGGCTCCGAGGCCGGCGGCGGTCTTTTCGTGGCAGGCGCTCTGTCCTCGACCGCGATTGCAGCAATTATCACGACCGTGGTTCTAGGCGCTGTCGCGGCAGGCGGTTCGTCGTCCACTGTTAACACGGTTGCCCCTTGATTAGGTCGCCTGATTAGCTTTGACCGTCAGGCTCAGATCTGTTCCGGATGGCGCGTCGTAAGGGCGCGCCATTCGCGCTTGTGGGTAGTCATATTTCATCCGACGTGTCCCCGACCCCGCCCCTTTTCATCCCCCGCCTTCCTCTCGCCTGCCTGACCGGCTAGAACCCTGACCGAAAGCACGACCGAAGGCAGGTGCATGACGACCCCGAAACCCGTGATCCTGTGCATCCTCGACGGCTGGGGCCTGTCCGAAGACGTGGCCGCCAATGCGCCGCGCCTTGCCGCCACGCCGACCTTCGACGCGATCATGGCCAATGGGCCCCATGCGAAGCTGATCACGCATGGCCCCGATGTGGGCCTGCCCACGGGGCAGATGGGCAATTCCGAAGTCGGCCATACCAACATCGGCGCGGGCCGGGTGGTGGCGATGGATCTGGGACAGATCGATCTGGCGATCGAGGATGGCAGCTTCTTTGCCAATCCCGCGCTGGGCGATTTCATCGCGCGGCTGAAGGAAACGGGCGGCACGGCGCATTTGATGGGTCTTGTGTCGGACGGGGGCGTGCATGGGCACATCACCCACATCGTCGCCGCGGCGCAGGCGATCACCGGTGCAGGCGTTCCGGTGGCGATCCATGCCATCACCGACGGGCGCGATGTGGCGCCGAAATTGGCCTATGGCTATCTGCGCGAACTGGAAGACCGCCTGCCGAAGGCTGCGCGCATCGTCACGCTGACCGGTCGTTATTTCGCGATGGACCGCGACAACCGCTGGTCGCGGGTGGCCGAGGCCTTTGCCGCCATGGTCCACGCGCAGGGACGGCACGCGGCCGATGCCCATGCGGCCGTGACGCTGGGTTACAACCACGAGGAAACCGACGAATTCATCACCGCGACGGTGCTGGGCGATTACGCGGGCATGCGCGATGGCGACGGGCTCTTCTGCCTGAATTTCCGCGCGGACCGCGCGCGCGAGATCCTCTCGGCGCTGGCCGATCCGGGTTTCGAGGCCTTCGACACCGGCCCGCGTCCGGCCTTCGCCGCCTGTCTCGGCATGGTCGAATACTCCGACCGTCACGCCGCCTACATGACCACGGTCTTCCCCGCGCGCGACATCGTCAACACCCTCGGCGCCTGGGTGGCTGCGCATGGGTTGCGGCAGTTCCGCCTGGCCGAGACCGAGAAATACCCCCATGTCACCTTCTTCCTGAATGGTGGCCGGGAAGAGCCCTTTCCCGGTGAAGACCGCTTCATGCCGAAATCGCCTGACGTCGCCACCTATGACCTGCAGCCCGAAATGTCGGCCGCCGAAGTGACCGACCGGCTGATCGCGGCCATCGCGCAGGGCTATGACCTGATCGTGGTGAACTATGCCAATCCCGACATGGTCGGCCATACCGGCGATCTCAGGGCCGCGGTCCGCGCCTGCGAGGCGGTGGATCAGGGGCTGGCGCGCGTTCTGCCCGCCTTGCGTGCGGCGGGCGGGGCGATGATCGTGACCGCCGATCATGGCAATTGCGAGGTGATGGTCGATCCCGTCACCGGCGGCCCGCACACGGCGCATACGCTCAATCCCGTGCCGGTCGCGCTGGTCGGAGGGCCGTCTGGCGTGCGGCTGCGCGACGGGCGGCTGTCCGATCTTGCCCCCACGGTCCTGCAGCTCATGGGGCTGCCCCAGCCGCCCGAGATGACGGGCGAAAGCCTGATCGTCTGATGCTGCGGCTGGCCTCAGCCCTGTGGTGCCTGATGGCCCTGCCGCTGGCGGCCCAGACCGACCCGGCCGAGGCCGCGCGCGCCGCCGCCCGCCAGATCGAGGCCGCAGCCCTTTCCCTTCAGGAAGCCGAGAGCGCGCGCGACCGTGTCCGCGCACTGACCGAGACGGTGCAGGCCTATGAGGCGGGGCTTGCCGCCATGCGCGAAGGGCTGCGCCGCGCCGCGCTGCGCGAGGCGCAACTGGCCCGCCAGTTGCAGGCAAGCGAGGCCGAGATCGCTGCCCTTCTGGGCGTTCTCACCGCTATCGGCGCAGCACCCGCGCCGATGCTGATGCTGCATCCCGCCGGGCCGTTGGGCAGCGCGCGGTCCGGCATGATGCTGGCCGAGGTGACGCCGGGACTGAATGCTGCTGCCGAAAAGCTGCGCCGTGATCTGGAAGAGGTGCGCACGCTGCGCCTGTTGCAG
>CAZNMV010000284.1:0-4754 GCA_964573835.1 uncultured Aestuariivita sp.
TTCGATCGTCAGCGTGGATTTGCCGCCACCCGACACGCCCGTGACGCAGACGAACTTGCCCAGCGGGAAATCGACGGTCACGTCCTTGAGGTTGTTGCCCGTGGCCTTGACCACGGTCACCGTCTTGCCGCCCTTCTTGCCGGGGCGGCGCTCAGCGGGCACGGCGATTTCGCGCGCGCCCGACAGGTATTGCCCGGTGACCGAGGCAGGGTCGGCCGCGATCTGGGCGGGCGTGCCATGGGCGACCACACGGCCGCCATGCACACCTGCGCCGGGGCCGATGTCGAAGACATAATCGGCCTCGCGGATCGCTTCTTCGTCATGTTCGACGACAAGGACGGTGTTGCCCTGATCGCGCAGGTTCTTCAGCGTCTGCAGCAGGCGGTCGTTGTCGCGCTGGTGCAGGCCGATGGAGGGCTCATCAAGCACGTAGAGAACCCCCGTCAGCCCAGACCCGATCTGCGAGGCAAGCCGGATCCGCTGGCTTTCGCCCCCCGACAGCGTGCCGCTTGAACGCGACAGCGTAAGGTATTCAAGACCCACGTTATTCAGAAAGCCAAGGCGTTCGCGGATTTCCTTCAGGATGGCGCGCGCGATCTCGTTCTTCTGGGTGCTGAGCGCTGCGGGCACCGTGTCGATCCAGGCGAAGGCCTCCTTGATCGACATCTCGACCACCTGCCCCACATGCAGGCCCGCGATCTTCACGGCCAGCGCCTCGGGCTTCAGGCGATACCCCCTGCAGCTGCCGCAGGCGCGGTTGTTTTGGAAGCGCTCGAATTCCTCGCGGATCCAGGCGCTGTCGGTTTCGCGATACCGGCGTTCCATGTTGGGAATCACGCCTTCGAAGACGCGCTTCACCTGATAGACGCGGCCGCCTTCGTCATAGCGGAACTGGATTTCCTCGTCGCCCGAGCCATACAGGAACACCTGCTGCACCGCTTCGGGAAGGTCCTTCCAGCGGGCGTTCTTGTCGAACCCGTAATGGCGGGCGATGGCCTCGATCGTCTGCAGGAAATAGGGCGACTTGCCCTTGCGCCAGGGTGCCAGCGCGCCGTCGTAGATCTTCAGCGTCACGTCCGGAACGACAAGGCGTTCGTCGAAAAACAGCTCGACCCCCAGACCGTCGCAGGCCGGGCAGGCCCCGAAAGGCGCGTTGAAGGAGAAGAGGCGCGGCTCGATTTCCGGGATGGTGAAGCCAGAGACCGGGCAGGCGAAATTTTCGGAAAACGTGATGCGCTCCGCCTCACCCTCCGCCGGAGCGGTTTCCAGAACCGCGATCCCCTGCGCAAGGTCGAGCGCGGTGCGGAAACTGTCGGCAAGGCGCGTTTCCAGCCCGTCGCGGACCACGATGCGGTCGACCACCACGTCGATGTCATGGCGGAACTTCTTGTCGAGCACGGGCGGTTCGTCCAGTTCGTAGAACTGCCCGTTCACCTTGACGCGCTGGAAGCCCTGCTTGCGCAGTTCGAGGAATTCCTTGCGGTATTCGCCCTTCCGGTCGCGCACGATGGGGGCAAGGAGATAGGCGCGCGTGCCTTCTTCCATGCCCATGACGCGGTCGACCATGTCCTGCACCTGCATCGCCTCGATGGGCAGGCCGGTCGCGGGGCTGTAAGGCGTGCCGGCGCGGGCGAAGAGAAGGCGCAGGTAGTCGTAGATTTCCGTCACCGTGCCGACGGTGGAACGCGGGTTCTTCGACGTGGTCTTCTGTTCGATGGAGATGGCGGGCGAGAGGCCCGAGATGTGGTCGACATCGGGCTTTTCCATCATGTTGAGGAATTGACGCGCATAGGCCGAGAGGCTTTCGACATAGCGGCGCTGGCCTTCGGCATAGATCGTATCGAAGGCGAGCGAGGACTTGCCCGAACCTGAAAGGCCGGTGATGACCACCAGCTGATCGCGCGGGATATCCACGTCGATGTTCTTGAGGTTGTGTTCGCGCGCGCCGCGCACCTCGATATGCTTCATCTCGGCCATGACCACCCCGGGCGTTAACGGAATAGACATATGTCAGGCGGGCCGAGTCTCCAATGAAAAAATCAGAACATTTCAGGAACGGCGCCGCGCTGCCAGAAGCGCGTGCAGCGCCAGCCCCAGCGCGAGGATCGCCGCCGCCACGGCGATGGTCACCGGAAAGCCGCCAAGCGCCAGCACCCCCGCCAGAACCGGCGTCCCCAGCGTGTTGCCCAGGTTGCCCATCTGCGCCATCGCGCCATTGGCCTGGGCCTGTTCCGCGGCGTCGTCCGTCAGTTGCGGGACGGCGGCGAAGGTCGCGCCCTGGATCAGGCCGAAGGCGGCGGCGAGCGCCAGACAGGCCAGCGGCAGGCCCGGCTGCACCACCAGCCAGAGGAGGCAGAGGATCGTGGCGATGAAGCCCCCCGTCACCACATCAACCGCGCGGAAGCGGCGCAGCGCGGCCACGCCAAAGGTCATCGAAACAAGAATGGAGACCAACGGCATGGCGCCCAGTGTCACGGCGCGCACGGGTTCGGGAATGGCGGGCGGGATCAGCGTGAGGATCGCGAGGAAACAGAAGGTATAGACGAGCCAGATCATCGCCGGGGCGGACAGGAAGGGCGAGGCATAGATCACCCGGTGATCGCGCAGCATCCCCGCCAGCGTAAGCGCCCCTTGCGGCGCGGGCGCGCCCAGCCGTCGGAGCGACCGCCCGAGGATCAGCGCCAGCGCCGCCATCCAGAGCGCATGGGCCAGAAACAGCGCCTGCGCCCCCGCCACGGCCACCAGCGGCAGACCGGCGATCACGAGGATCGTATAGGCGACGCCGAAAAACGTGCTCCAGAGCGACAGGGTCAGTCCCCGGTGCTGCGGGGCAGACAGCTGTGCGATCAGCGTGGGTGCGGCCACCACGATGGCGAGATGCGAGGCCCCCTCGACCGCGCGCAGGGTCAGCATCAGCCAGAAGGGCGGCAGCGCCGCCTGCACCAGCGACAGCCCCGCCCCGGCCCAGAGCGCGCCGATCAGCGCCCGCCGGTAGCCGATGCGCGCCACCAGAAGCCCCGCAACGATGCCGAAGACGATGCCGACGAAGCCGACAAGCGAGACGACAAAGGCAAGGCTTGCCCCCTGCCCCGGCCAGAGATCGGGCAAGAGGTCATAGATCACGCTGATCTTGCCGTATTGCGCCGCCGCGCCCAGCCCGGCGGCCCAGATCAGCAGGATCAGCCCGAAGGGGGTGCGCACGATGTCAGGCCCGCGCCATGGCCCAGGCGCAGATCGGCATGTCGGGGTCGTCGTCGAGGCTGTCGGTCTCGGGATCATAGACCGGCGGCCAGTCTTCGCCCATGTTCTTGAGCGCCGCACCCCGGTTGCCCCATTGATGCGCCTCGATCCCGTCTTCGGGAAAGCCCGCCTCGATCAGGAGGTTCTTCAGGCCCCGCGCGCTCCAGCGGGAACAATCGTTGGGGGCGGCGTGATAGGGGATGAAGAAGGGCACCGCGACCCAGAAATGCCCGCCGGGGCGCAGCATCTGGCGCACATGGCGCGTGGCGGCATAGGGCCGGTCGAGATGTTCCCACACCTGATTGGCGAGGATCAGATCGAAGCTCTGCACCGCGCCACCGTCATCGGTGAAGGGGCCCGCGCAGATGTCATGGTCGGGATAGCGGAACTGGGTATAGCTGCGGAAATCGAACTGCGTGCCCCATTTCCCCGAAATCTCGGCCACGTCGAGCGTGCCCGGGCCAAGGCCGCGGATCATCTTGCGGCTCGATCTCTGCATGACGACGCGGTTGAGGCTGACCATCCGCTTTCATCGCAAGACGGGCAGCGCTTTGCAATCGCCGGGGCGCGCGGTGACGTCAGAAATGGATCGCGCGGCCGTAGGCGTCGAGCACGGCTTCATGCATCATCTCGGACAGCGTCGGGTGCGGGAAGACCGTGTGCATCAGGTCTTCTTCCGTGGTCTCGAGCTGGCGGCCGACGACATAGCCCTGGATCAGTTCGGTGACTTCCGCGCCGACCATGTGGGCGCCGAGCAATTCGCCCGTCTTGGCGTCGAAGACGACCTTGACCATGCCTTCCTGTTCGCCCAGCGCAATGGCCTTGCCGTTGCCGAGGAAGGGGAAGCGGCCGACCTTGATGTCGTGACCCTTTTCCTTGGCCTTCGCTTCCGTCAGCCCGACCGAGGCGACCTGCGGGTGGCAATAGGTGCAGCCCGCGATGCTTTCGGGTTTGACGGGATGCACGTGCAGGCCCGCGATCATCTCGGCCACCATGACGCCTTCGTGGCTAGCCTTGTGGGCAAGCCAGGGCGCGCCCGCGATGTCGCCGATGGCATAAAGGCCCTCGACGCCGGTGCGGCAGTAGGCATCGGTCACCACATGGGTGCGGTCGATCTTGACGCCCAAGCCTTCCAGCCCCAGCCCTTCGACATTGCCGACGATACCCACGGCGGAAATCACCGTGTCGAAGTCGTGCTTTTCGATCTTGCCGCCGGTTTCGATATGGGCGGTGACGCGACCCTTGGCGCGGTCAAGCTGCTTGACCGTCGCCTTTTCCATGATCTTCATGCCCTGCTTGACGAACTGCTTCTTCGCGAAGGCGCTGATTTCGGCGTCTTCGACGGGCAGGATACGCTCCATCACCTCGACCACGGTCGTGTCGGCGCCGAGCGTGTTGTAGAAGCTTGCGAATTCGATGCCGATGGCGCCCGACCCGATGACGAGGAGCCTCGATGGCATGCGCGGCGGCACGAGGGCGTGCCGGTAGGTCCAGACCAGATCGCCGTCGGCCTC
>CAZNMV010000285.1:0-4715 GCA_964573835.1 uncultured Aestuariivita sp.
GTGCGGGCGTGAGGATCACCTGTCCGATCTGCGGGGCGCGCGACAGCCGCGAATTCTCCTATCGCGGCGCCGCTTTGGCGCTGGACCGGCCCGGGCCGGATGCGGGCGAAGAACCTTGGGCCGAGTATGTGCATCTGCGCGAGAACCCCGCCGGTGTCCTGCGCGAGCTGTGGTACCACGAAGCGGGCTGCAGCGCGTGGATCGTCGTGCAGCGCAACACCACGACACATGAAGTGCTGGGCGCCGAACTGGCGGCGGAGGTCGCGCGATGAGGGTGCAGGGCAGGGGCCTGATCGACCGCAACACGCCGGTCAGCTTCACCTTTGACGGTGTGGCGCATGAGGGATTTGCAGGCGACACCGTCGCCTCGGCCCTTCTGGCGGGCGGTGTCCGCCTGATGGGGCGGTCGTTCAAGTATCACCGCCCGCGCGGGCCGCTGACCGCAGGCAGCGAGGAGCCCAACGCCCTTGTCACCATCGGCCGCGGCGCTGCGGCCGATCCCAATACAAGGGCCACGGTGCAGGAGCTGTTCGAGGGGCTCGAGGTCACGAGCCAGAACCGCTGGCCGTCGCTGGCCTTCGATCTGATGTCGGTCAATGATCTCTTCGCGCCGTTCCTGGCCGCGGGGTTCTATTACAAGACCTTCATGTGGCCGCGCGCGTTCTGGGAAAAGCTTTATGAACCCGTGATCCGCCGGGCGGCGGGGCTCGGCGCGCTGTCGGGCTTGCCGAACGAGGACCGCTATGAGCGGGCCTGGGCGCATTGCGATCTGCTGGTCATCGGGTCGGGGCCTGCCGGGCTCATGGCGGCGCTGACCGCGGCGCGTGCGGGGCTGGACGTGATCCTTGCCGAAGAGGACGCGCGCATGGGCGGGCGGTGTCTGGCCGAGCGCGAAGAGGTTGGCGGCAAGCCCGGGCATCTCTGGGCCGGAGAGGTTCTGGCGGAGCTTGGTGCGATGCCGAATGTGCGGCTGATGGCGCGCACCACCGTGACCGGGGCCTATGACGGGGGCACGTTCGGGGCGCTGGAACGGGTGGGGCACCACCTGCCCGCGCCCGATCCCCGCCGTCCGCGCGAATGTTTCTGGCGCATCGTGGCGCGCCGCGCGATCCTGTGTGCGGGGGCGCTGGAGCGGCCCGTGGCCTTCCGCAACAATGACCGGCCCGGCGTGATGACGGCGGGCGCGGTGCGCGCCTATCTCAACCGCTGGGGCGTGGCGGCGGGCAAGTCGGTCGCCGTCTTCGGCAACACCGACGACGCGCACCGCACCGCGCGCGATCTGGCCGATGCGGGCGTGCATGTCGCTGCCCTGATTGACAGCCGCGAGGGCGTGGCGGGACCCGCGGGGATACCGACCTTTTCGGGGGCGGTGGTCTGCGACACCGGCGGGCGCAAGGCGCTTGAATCGATCACCATCCGCCGCGCTGGGCGCGAGGAGCGCATCTCGGCGGATTGCCTTGCGATCTCGGGCGGCTGGAACCCCACCGTTCATCTGACCTGCCACATGAACGCCCGCCCGCGCTGGCGCGAGGACATCCTGTCCTTCGTGCCCGTGCCGGGCGCTGTGCCGGGGATGGACGTGGCGGGTGCGTGCAACGGCGCCTTTTCGACCGCCGCCTGCCTGCGCGAAGGGGCCGAGGCGGGCTTGCGCGCGGCCGAGGCGCTGGGCGCGAAGGCTGCGGCCCCCGATCTGCCGCAGGCCGAGGATGATCCCTATCGCATCGCCGCGCTCTGGCATGTGCCGGGCAAGGGGCGCGCCTGGCTCGACTTTCAGAACGACGTGACGGTGAAGGACGTGAAGCAGGCCGCGGTCGAGAACTTCCGCTCGGTCGAGCATATGAAGCGCTATACAACCCAAGGGATGGCGACCGATCAGGGGAAGAATTCCAATGTCGCGGCGCTGGCCATTCTGGCCGATGCGACGGGCCGTGGTATCCCCGAGACGGGCACGACCACGTTCCGCCCGCCTTATGTGCCGGTCTCGATGGCTGCCATGGGGGCGGGCGCGCAGGGCAAGGGCTTTGCGCCCCAGCGCTTCACCACCTCGCACAAGGCCGCGACGGAACGCGGCGCGCCGATGATCGAGGCGGGGCTGTGGTATCGCCCCAGCTATTTCCCCGCGCCGGGCGAGACCAACTGGCGCCAGTCCTGCGACCGCGAGGTGGCGATGGTGCGCGAAGCGGTGGGCATCTGCGATGTGTCCACCTTGGGCAAGATCGACATTCAGGGGCCGGATGCGGCGACGATGCTGGATTTCGTCTATACCAACACCTTCTCGACGCTCGCCGCGGGGCGCGTGCGCTATGGGCTGATGCTGCGCGAGGATGGGCACGTCATGGATGACGGGACCACCGCGCGGCTGGGCGAGAGCCATTTCGTGATGACGACCACCACCGCCGCGGCGGGGCAGGTGATGAAGCATCTCGAATTCGTGCACCAATGCCTGCGGCCCGACTGGGACCTGTCGATGATCTCGGTGACCGAACAATGGGCGCAGTTCGCCGTGGCGGGGCCGAAATCGCGCGAGTTGCTGAATGGTCTTCTGGACCAGCCCATCGACGACGCGACCTGGCCCTTCATGTCCTGCGGGAAGATCACGGTGCAAGGTGTTGAAGGCAGACTGTTTCGCATCTCGTTCTCGGGCGAGCATGCCTACGAGATCGCGGTGCCTGCACGCTTCGGCGACAGCCTGTTCCGCCTGCTGGTGGCGCGCGCCGAAGGCATGGGCGGAGGCCTCTACGGGATGGAGGCGCTGAACGTCTTGCGGATCGAGAAGGGGCACATCACCCATGCCGAGATCCATGGCCGCACCACCGCCTTCGACATCGGCATGCAGCGCATGGTGTCGCAGAAGAAGGATTGCATCGGACGCACCATGTCGGAACGCCCCGGCCTGATGGACGATGACCGCGAACGGCTGGTGGGCTTGCGGCCCGTGGGCGCGGTGCAGCAACTGACCGCGGGGGCGCATCTGTTCGGCATGGACGACGCTCCGGTGCGGGTGAACGATCAGGGCTACATCACCTCGACCTGCTGGTCGCCCACCATGGGGGGCACGCTGGCGCTGGGGTTCCTGAAGCGCGGGCCCGAACGATATGGCGAGACGGTGAAGATGGTCGATCATGTGCGCGGCATCACGGCGGTCTGCGAAGTGGTGAACCCGGTGTTCTTCGACCCCGAGGGAGGGCGCGTGCGTGGCTGAGCTGATTGCGACAAGCGCCTGTGCGGGGCTGCTGCCCAAGACCATCGGCGAGGTGACGCTGACCGAGGTTGTCTTCGACAGGGTCACTTCTGTCGCGCCGCTGAAAGGGCAGGAGGGGGCGGTCTCCGACGCGCTGAAGGCGCAGATCGGGGCGGCCTTGCCGAAACCCAACCGGGCGACCGGCCGGGCGGCGGCGCGCGCGGTCTTTGCCGGGCAGGGTCAGACACTGGTTCTGGGGCCATCGCTTAATCCGATTGCGGGGGCGGCGATGACCGACCAGACCGATGCCTGGGCGGCGGTCGAACTCGACGGGCCTGCGGCGCGCGACGTGCTGGCGCGGCTCGTGTCGGTCGATCTGCGCGCGGACATGTTCAAGCAGGGCCATGCGGCGCGCACGCCCATCTTCCACATGCCGGGCGTGGTGGTGCGCACGGGGGCGGACCGCTATCTGCTGATGACCTTCCGGTCCATGGCCGGGACGCTGGTTCACGATCTCGAAACCGCCATGGAAGGCGTCGCCGCGCGCGGCTAACCTCGGCCATCCGCGATTCGGGGGAAGCCCGCCATGACGTTCCGTTTTCTGATCCTGGCCGCCGCACTGGCCGCGCCGTCCGTTCAGGCGCAGGGCCTGCCGCCCGAGATCTGCGACCAGACCGCCGCCATCGTGGCCGAGGCGCAGACGCTGCGCGTGGACGGCAACCGCGAGGACCGCGCGGTGCGCAAGCTCCAGCGCAGCCACAAGGATCTCGGCAAAGGGTTCACAGGTCAGGTCATTCCGGCGCTCGTCAGCTTCGTCTACATGCAGGACGAAGCGCAGTTGATCGAAGACCTTGGTGGTTTCTGGAAAGACCAGTGCCTGACGCAGGACCTCTCCGGTGCCCTTTCGGGGCAGAGCGTTTCAAACTAGACTGGCGGGCATGAGCCTGCCCCCCGGATTCCTTGACGAGTTGCGCAGCCGCACCAGCCTGACCCAGGTGGTGGGGCGCAAGGTCATGTGGGACATGCGCAAGTCGAACCAGGCCAAGGGCGACATGTGGGCACCGTGCCCGTTCCACCAGGAAAAGACCGCGTCGTTCCATGTCGATGACCGCAAGGGCTATTACTATTGCTTCGGCTGCCATGCGAAGGGCGACGCGATCGGCTTCGTGAAGGAGACCGAGAACGTCAGCTTCATGGAGGCGGTCGAGATCCTCGCGCGCGAGGCGGGAATGACCCTGCCCGCCCGCGATCCGAAGGCGCAGGAAAAGTCCGACCGCCGCACCCAGCTGGCCGAGGTGATGGAGCAGGCGGTCAAGTTTTTCCGCCTGCAACTGCGCACTGTCGCGGCGGCACCGGCGCGCGACTATCTCGCGCGGCGCGGCCTGTCCGAGGCGGCGCAGGACCGCTGGGAGCTGGGCTTTGCGCCGGATGCCTGGCAAAGCCTCTGCGATCATCTGACAGCCAAGGGCGTGGGCGAGGAGTTGATGTTTGGCGCGTGGCTTGCCAAGCCGTCGACCCGCGAGGGTGGCAACCC
>CAZNMV010000286.1:0-4699 GCA_964573835.1 uncultured Aestuariivita sp.
GCGCGCAGACGCGCCCGCACCGGCGCTGCGCTGGGGGGGGGCCGCGGCCGCGGCGACCGTCTCTCCGGACGGCACGGCGCTCTTCGATCCGGCCGAGGCCGGGCGCCTCTTGCCCGAATGCCGGCTGGAGCGCCTGAGCGGGAGCGCGTCTGCAAGCTGAGCCTGTTCGTGGCACCCCCGGCCGCACGGGCGCTCCGCGCCCATGGGGCGAATGGTAGGCCCGGAGGGACTCGAACCCCCAACCAAGGCGTTATGAGCGCCCTGCTCTAACCATTGAGCTACAGGCCCGGCCTGACCGCGTTGCTAGCAGACGGGCGGGTCGGGTCAAGCATCGCGTTGTCTTGCCCGGGCAAATCGTCTATCGCGCGACGCAGACAGACAGGGAAAATCCGGCCATGACCGACACCTCCAAGAACGGACTGACCTATGCGCAGGCGGGCGTCGATATCGACGCGGGCAACGCGCTGGTGGAACGGATCAAGCCGGCAGCGGCCTCGACCCGTCGCGCGGGCGTCATGGCGGGGCTGGGGGGCTTCGGGGGGCTCTTCGATCTGAAGGCGGCGGGCTACAGCGACCCCGTCCTTGTTGCCGCGACCGACGGGGTGGGCACCAAGCTGCGCATCGCGATCGACAGCGGGCTGGTCGACGGGGTCGGGGTGGACCTTGTCGCCATGTGCGTCAACGACCTGATCTGCCAGGGGGCGGAGCCGTTGTTCTTCCTCGACTATTTCGCCACGGGCAAGTTGTCGGTCGACGCCGCCGCGCGGGTGATCGACGGCATCGCGCGGGCCTGCCGCGATAGCGGCTGCGCGCTGATCGGGGGCGAGACGGCGGAAATGCCCGGCATGTATCCGCCCGGCGATTTCGACCTTGCGGGCTTTGCCGTGGGCGCGCTGGAACGCGGGCAGGACCTGCCGCGCGGGATCATGGAGGGCGACGTGCTTCTGGGCCTCGCCTCGGACGGGGTGCATTCCAACGGCTATTCGCTGGTGCGCCGGATCGTCGAGGTGTCGGGCCTGTCCTGGGAGGATGCCTGCCCCTGGGGCCCCGGCACCCTGGGCGAGACTTTGCTGACCCCCACCCGGCTTTACGTCCGCCCGGTGCTGGCGGCGCTGAAGGCCGGACATGTGAAGGGGCTTGCCCACATCACCGGCGGCGGGCTGACCGAGAACGTGCCGCGCATGCTGCCCGAGGGGCTGGGCGCCGAGATCGACCTCGGCGCGTGGGAGCTGCCCGACACCTTCCGCTGGCTGGCCGCGACGGGTGGGCTGGCGCAGGCGGAACTCCTCAAGACCTTCAACGCAGGCGTCGGCATGGTCATGGCGGTGCCTGCCGACCGGGCCGAAGCCGCGCGCGCCCATCTCGCCGATGCGGGCGAGACGGTGATGCCGATCGGCCGCGTCATCGCGGGGCAGGGGGTGAGTTATCGCGGCGCGCTGAGGTGAGCGCGCGCGTCGCCATCCTGATCTCGGGCGGCGGGTCGAACATGGTCGCGCTGGCCGACAGCATGACCGGCGACCACCCCGCGAGGCCCTGCCTTGTCTTGTCGAACGTTCCCGGCGCGGCCGGGCTGGAGCGCGCCGGGGGGCGCGGCATTCCAACCGCCGTCGTCGATCACCGTCCCTTCCGCGGCGACCGTCCGGCCTTTGAGGCGGCGCTGCAGGGCGAACTTGACCGCGCCGCCCCCGACATCGTGTGTCTTGCGGGCTTCATGCGCGTGCTGACGCCCGCCTTCGTCGCGCGCTGGCAGGGGCGGATGCTGAACATTCACCCGTCGCTGTTGCCGCTTTATCCCGGGCTCGACACCCATGCCCGGGCGCTGGCGGCGGGGGATGCCGAACATGGCTGCACCGTGCACGAGGTGACGGCGGTGCTCGATCACGGGCCGATCCTCGGGCAGGCGCGGCTGCCGATCCGGCCCGGGGACACGGCGGAAAGCCTCGCCGCGCGGGTTCTCGAGCTGGAGCATCGGCTTTACCCGGCGGTTCTGCGGCGCTTCGCGGCAGGGGACCGCAGGCGAATCGACATCGCCTGAGCGGGGCTTGCGCGACCCCGCATGACCGAATAAACGCACATCTTCTATGAATTCCGCCCGGCCTAGCGTAGCATGGTGCAGCACGGGTGGACAATTGGCCGCGGTCTGAACGCGTTCAGGCCCGCCGGGAAGAAGAAAAACGGCACCCGATGAAGACCCTGACCACGACCGAAGATCTTGCCGCGTTCTGCAAACAGGCCGCCGCGCATCCTTACGTCACGATCGATACCGAATTCCTGCGCGAACGCACCTACTTCTCCAAGCTCTGCCTGATCCAGCTGGCCTATCCCTGCCCGGGTGAGGACAGCGCGGTCCTGGTCGATCCGCTGGCAGGGGATTTGTCGCTTGATCCGCTTTATGAGCTTTTCCGCGACGAAGGCGTCGTGAAGGTCTTTCACGCGGCGCGGCAGGATCTGGAAATCTTCTTTTTTGACAAGGGGGTATTTCCCAAACCTCTGTTCGACACGCAGGTCGCGGCAATGGTCTGCGGCTTCGGCGATCAGGTCGGCTACGAGACGCTGGTGCGCAAGGTGGTCAAGAAGCCGCTCGACAAGAGC
Organism: uncultured Aestuariivita sp.; assembly: GCA_964573835.1. Classification (GTDB taxonomy): domain Bacteria; phylum Pseudomonadota; class Alphaproteobacteria; order Rhodobacterales; family Rhodobacteraceae; genus JAGYKE01. The sequence goes on from CAZNMV010000286.1 coordinate 2,593, forward strand.
TCGCGCTTCACCGACTGGTCGCGGCGTCCGCTGACGGATGCGCAGAAGACCTATGCGCTGGCCGATGTCACCCATCTGCGCGCGATCTACGAATTCCTTGCCGCCGAACTGCAGCGCACCGGCCGCGCGCATTGGGTGGAGGAGGAGCTCGCGATACTCCTGTCGCCCGACACCTACCTGATTCGACCCGAAGACGCCTGGCTGCGCGTGCGCACCCGGTCGAACGCACCGCGATTCCTTGCCATCGTGCGCGAACTGGCTGCCTTCCGCGAAGCCTATGCCCAGGACAACGACATCCCCCGCAACCGGGTCTTCAAGGATGACGTGCTGGTCGAGCTCGCCTCGACCAAGCCGCGCACGCCGGCCGATCTCGGCCAGTCGCGGCTTCTTCTGCGCGAGGCGCGCAAGGGCGCCATCGCCGATGGAATCCTGGCCGCCGTGGGCCGGGGGATCGACTGTCCGTCCGCGGACCTGCCGAAGGTCGACACCGAACGCGAGAACCTGCGCGTGAACCCCGCACTTGCCGATCTTCTGCGGGTTCTTCTGAAGGCGAAGACCGAAGCCTCGGGCGTTGCCGCGCGGCTGATTGCGTCAAGTTCCGATCTCGACGCCATCGCGGCGGGGCTGCGGGACGTGCCCGCGCTCATCGGCTGGCGGCGCGAGGTCTTCGGGGCCGAAGCGCTGCGGCTGTGCGAAGGGCGCGTGGCGCTGGCCGCCAAGGGCCAGTCCGTGCGGGTGATCGAACTCTGAAAGCCAGAGGTTGCGCGGCTGGTGCCTAGCGGCGGCGCACTTCCCGCGCATTGCGCGCGCCGACCACGCGGACGATGCGGGTTTCTGCCAGCGTCTGATTGCCGATGCTGCGCGCGACCGTCACACGGCGCGTCTGTTCGGGGCCTACATCCGTGTTGCTGGCGGAGTAGATCACGTCGAAGGAATAGCTGAGCACGCCGTCCTGCGGTGTCTCGTCCTCGTCCAGCGGCGTCAGCCGCACCTCGTAGGGACCCTGCCGCGCAGCCAGACCGCGCGCGACGATGATGGCGCCCGACCGGGTGCGGTCGATCTGGAGCTCCAGGATTTCGTCAATCGGCACGCCGGCATAGACCTGATCGGGACGCTGGAGCACGCCGCCCTGATTGGCGGGGAGCAGCGGGTTGACTTCGCCCGCGGAGACGGTTGCGACCTCGCGGCTGCCCCCGAACCAGTTGAAGGGGTTCAGGCGGCTTTCCCGCACCGACCCGCAGCCTGTCAGCACCAGCGCGGCCAGCGCCAGGGCAAGAACGGGTTTCGCGGCCGACAGGGATGTGCGCATGATGGTCTGCCCTTGATATTTATCCCTTGGGTTAGCGCATCGGGGCGCGGTTGAAAAGCCTGCGCACGCTCTGGACAGGCCCGGGCGCGCGCCTTAGGTCGGGGAACGGTGAAAAGCGGGATGGACCATGGCGACGGCAGCTTTTGAGGACATCGTGGCGGATTTCGAATTCCTCGACGACTGGGAGGACCGTTATCGCCTCGTGATCGAGGAAGGCCGCGCGATGGAGCCTTTGCCCGAGGCGCTGAAGGTGCCCGCGACGAAGGTGTCGGGCTGCGCGAGCCAGGTCTGGCTGCATCCGGTGATCGAGGGCGGCATCTTCCGCTTCGACGGCGAAAGCGACGCGATGATCGTGAACGGGCTGATCGCGGTTCTGCGCAGGCTTTATAACGGCTTGCCGGTGGGCGAGGTGCTTGGCGTCGATGCGCGCGCGGAACTGGGGCGGCTGGGGCTGACCGATCATCTGTCGGCGCAGCGGTCCAACGGCTTGCGCGCGATGATCGAGCGGATCAGGCTGGTGGCGGCACAGGCCGCCTGATCAGGGTTTCAGCGCGGCAAGGGCGGTTTCCAGATCGCCATAGCCTGTCAGGCGTCTCTCGAAGGCCAGACCAAGGCGCGCGGCGCAGTCCTGCGCGCGGGCGGTCAGGGCAGGGTCATCCGTCTGCGCCTGATAGACCAGCTTGGTGTAATGGCCGAAATAGGTGTCGCGCAGTTGCGGGTGCCGGTCCAGACCCAGCGGTTCCCAGACGAAGGCATCGAACTGCCGCACAAGGAAATCGGTCAGGTAGAAGGCGGTAA
>CAZNMV010000287.1:0-4689 GCA_964573835.1 uncultured Aestuariivita sp.
TCATGTCCTGGATGCCTGGGCCGTAGCAGATGTCGCCTTCGCGCCGGAAGGGTAGTTTCGCCAGCGTGCCGACGGGGTGGACCGTGTCCATGTGTCCGGCGATCAGGATGCCCGGCTCGCCCGCCTTCGGGTGGGGCAGGCGCACCCGCAGGCTGTCGCCGAAGCCCATGCGGCCCGGGATGCGTTCGACCAGACCCATCTGCGACAGGTCATAGGCCGCGACGCTCATCATCCGGTTCACGGCGGCGGCGTCGAAAGTGGGGCTTTCGCATTCGATCCAGGGGCGCAGGCCCGCCAGCATCGCATCGGTGTCGAAGGGGAGATCGAGATAGGACATGGCTCTCACGCGGCAGGGGCGAGGCGGCGTTCCACGATCCGCGCAAGGATCGAGGCGCCGACCGGCAGGATGGCAGGGTCGAGCACATAGCCCGGGTTGTGGACCGGCACGGTGCCTGCATGGCCAAGGGTGCAATAGGCCCCCGGCACCGCGCGCAGCATGTCGGCGAAATCCTCCGACCCGGTGACGGGGTCCTTGCGCAGGGTCACGTTGTCTTCGCCCACGATCTCGCCCGCGGCTTCCATGTAGGCGTCCGACAGGTCCGCGTCATTCTCGAGCACATTGAAGATGTTGCGGGTGTCGAACCGGATCTCCACGCCGTAAGCCGCTGCGATCCCGTCGCAAAGCTCCTGCATGCGCCGTTCGGCAAGGGCGCAGACCTCGTCCTTGAAATAGCGGATCGTGCCCGCCAGCGTCGCGGTGTCGGGCACCACGTTATAGGCCGATCCCGAATGGATCTGCGTCACCGAGATCACGCAGGCGTCGAGCGGCGCGATGTTGCGCGACACGATGGTCTGGATCTGGCCCACCAGCGCACTGGCCACGATCAGGGGATCGCGGCTGTCCTGCGGCATGGCACCGTGGCTGCCTTTGCCCTTCACGTGAATGTCGAAGAAACTGGCCCCGGCCATGGCGGCACCCTTCACGATGCCGAACTTGCCGGGCTGGCCGTTGGGCCAGTTGTGCATCCCGTAGACCTCGTCGCAGGGGAAGCGGTCGAAGAGACCATCCGCCAGCATCCCGCGCGCACCGCCCAGGCCTTCTTCAGCGGGCTGGAAGATCAGGACCGCGGTGCCCGAGAAGTCGCGCGTCTGCGCCAGATGCCGCGCCGCGCCCAGCAGCATCGTGGTATGCCCGTCATGGCCGCAGGCATGCATCACGCCCGGTTTGGTCGAGGCATAGGGCAGGCCCGTTTCTTCATGGATCGGCAGGGCGTCCATGTCGGCGCGCAGGCCGACGCGGCGGTTGCCGTCGCCCTTGCCGCGGATCAGCGCCACGACGCCGGTCTTGCCTATGCCTTCATGCACCTCGTCCACGCCGAAGGCGCGCAGCTTGTCGGCCACGACGGCGGCGGTGCGGGTTTCGGTGAAGCCGATCTCGGGGTTGGCATGCAGGTCCTTGAAGATGGCTTCAAGTTCCAGACGGGCCTCGTCGATGGCGGGCAGGATGTTCATGTCTCAGCTTCCTTGCGCGGCGGCGGGTGCGATTTCCGACCCGAAGGTCATGCCCTGCCCCGGGGCCGCATCCAGAAGCAGTCGGGTATAGGGATGCTGCGGGTTCTGATAGACGTTCCGGGTGGGTCCGTGTTCCACGATCACGCCCTTCTGCATCACGATCAGCCGATCGCAGATCTGGGCCGCGACCCGCAGGTCATGGGTGATGAAGAGCATGGCGAGGTTGTATTTCACCCGGATGTCGTCGAGCAGCTTCAGCACCTGCGCCTGCACGCTGACGTCAAGCGCCGAGACCGCCTCGTCCGCGATCAGAACCTCGGGTTCCACAGCAAGCGCGCGGGCGATGCAGATGCGCTGGCGCTGGCCGCCCGAGAACTGGTGCGGATAGCGTTCGAGCGCGTCGCCCGACAGGCCCACCAGCTCCATCAGGTCGCGCGCGATCTTCAGCGCCTCCGCTTCGGGCATGCCGAAGTTCATCGGTGCCTCGACCAGCGACTGGCCGATGGTGCGGCGCGGGTTGAGCGAACGGTACGGGTCCTGGAAGACGATCTGCACCTTCCGGCGGTGCGGGCGCAGCTGCGCCTGGCTGATCGTCGCGATTTCCGTGCCATGCAGGCTGATCGATCCCGATGTCGGGTCGATGAGGCGCGCGATGCAGCGCGCGACGGTCGACTTGCCCGATCCGCTTTCACCCACGATGCCCAGGGTTTCGCCCTTGCGCACCATCAGGTCGACATCCTGCACCGCGTGGACGATGCGGTCTTTCGAGAGCCACCCTGTCTTGCCGTAGATCTTGTTCAGGGCCTTCACCTCGACCGCGGTCTCGCCGGTCTTGGCGCTGCGCTCGGGCGGGGTCATCGACGGGACCGACGTCATGAGCATCTGGGTATAGGGCGCGCGGGGCCGCCGCAGCACGTCATCGCGGTCGCCGTATTCGACGATGCGCCCGTGCTGCATCACCACGATGCGGTCGGCGATTTCCGCCACCACGCCGAAGTCATGCGTAATGAAGAGAACCCCGGTGCCGCGGCGTTCCTGCATTTCCTTGATGAGCTTGAGGATCTGCGCCTGCGTCGTCACGTCCAGCGCGGTGGTCGGTTCATCCGCGATCAGCAGCGACGGGTCGAGGACCAGCGCCATGGCGATCATGATGCGCTGGCGCTGTCCGCCTGACAGCTGGTGCGGGAAGGCATCGACCATCTTCTCGGGATCGGGAAGATGGACGTGGTCCATGATCTCGATGGCGCGCTGCCGGCGTTCGGCCGCTGTCATCGTGGTGTGGATTTCCAGCACTTCCGCGATCTGTTCGCCCACCCGCGTGACGGGGTTCAGCGCCGTCATCGGTTCCTGGAAGATCATCGCCATGCGGGTGCCGCGCAGGTCGCGCAGGCGGCTCTTCTCGGCCGTCAGCGTGTCTTCGCCTTCCAGCAGGGTCTTGCCCCCCTTGGGGCGCAGCGCATCGGGCAGAAGGCCCATCACGGCCGAGGCCGTGACCGACTTGCCCGACCCGCTTTCGCCCACCACGCAGACGATCTCGCCCGGTGCGACGGTGAAGCTGATGTCTTCCACCGCATTGGGGCGGTCGGCGTTCTTCGGGAGCGCGACCGTCAGGCCGCTGACTTCGAGGACGTATTTCTGATCCATGCCCCTGACCTCACACGCGCTTTGCAAAGCGCGGGTCGAGCGTGTCGCGCAATCCGTCACCCAGCATGTTCACGGCAAGGACCGTGATCGCCAGAATGATGCCGGGATAAAGGATGTTGTGGGGATGCAGCTGGAAGACCGACCGGCCCTCGGCCATGATGTTGCCCCAGGTCGGGATTTCCGGCGGGATGCCGATGCCGAGAAAGCTCAGGATCGCCTCGACGATGATGGCGGATGCCACGATGAACGTGCCCTGCACGATCAGCGGCGCGATGGTGTTGGGCAGGACGTGGCGCACCAGAAGGGTGGGCGTCCGCGTGCCCGCGGTGATCGCGGCCTCGACGTAAGGTTCTTCGCGGATCGACAGCACGATGGATCTGACAAGGCGCACGACCCTTGGTACTTCGGGCACAACGATGGCGATGATCACGCTGAGCAGGCCTGCGCTGAACAGCGACACGACCGCGATGGCCAGAAGGATCGCCGGGATCGCCATGAGACCGTCCATCACCCGCATGATGATGCCGTCCAGCCAGCGCACGTAACCCGCCAGCACCCCGATCGCCATGCCGATGACGATGGCGATGGTCGCGACCGACACGCCCACGATCAGCGAGATGCGCGCGCCATAGACCACGCGGCTGTAGACGTCGCGGCCCAGCGTGTCCGACCCCAGGCGGTATTCCACGTTGACCCGCTGACCGGTGTCGCGGTCGCGCACCGTGGTTTCATATCCAGGGGACTGGTTGCGGTCCTTCGGCGAGATGCCGGAGGGATCGCGCGTACCCAGATAGGGTGCGAAGAGCGCCATGAGCACGACGAGAAGCACAAGAACGCCGCCGAACAGGACGGATGTGTTCTGCGCCATCCGGCGCATGGTCTGCCGGGCGGGTGAGATCGCGACGGTGGACATCAGTAGCGGATCCTCGGGTCAAGCAGGGTATAGCTCACGTCGATGATCAGGTTGATCAGGACGTAGATGAAGGAGAACAGCAGGATCACGGCCTGGATCGTGGGGAAATCGCGGGCCAGCACCGCTTCGACCGTCAGAAGGCCAAGGCCGGGGATGGTGAAGACCGATTCCGTCACCACGACGCCGCCGATCAGCACGGCGAAGGACAGGCCGATCACCGTGACGATGGGCACGGCGGCGTTGCGCAGCGCGTGGCGCATCAGGACGCGGGTTTCGGTCTGGCCCTTGGCGCGGGCGGTGCGGACGTAATCTTCGCCCAGAACTTCGAGCACGCTGGTCCGGGTCATGCGGGCGATGAAGGCGACGAAGATGACCGACAGCGCGATGGAAGGCAGGATCAGGCGATAAAGCCAGCCGCCGACGCCTTCGCTGATGCGTTGGTATCCCTGCACCGGCAGCCAGCCCAGCTGCACCGAGAAGACATAGATCAGCGCATATCCGATCACGAAGACCGGAAGTGAAAAACCCATGACCGAAAAGCCCATGATGCCCCGGTCGATCCAGCTGCCCTGTTTGTAGGCGGCAAGCGTGCCCAGCGGCACGGCGATCACCACGGTCAG
>CAZNMV010000288.1:0-4679 GCA_964573835.1 uncultured Aestuariivita sp.
GGCATGACTGGTTCTGGCAGGCGATCTCGCCCGATATCGGCGACAGCGGGCCGGGGCGGCTCGACCCGGCGCTCATGGCCATCGCGGGGGCCGCGACGCCTGTGGGCGCCCCGCGCCTTCAGCATCTGCAGGATCTCGCCCGTGCGCACGGGGTCGACATCCTGCGCGCCACGGTGGGCACACAGGTGTCCCCCGCGCTGGTTCTTGCCGTGATGTCGGTGGAATCGGCGGGGCGCGCGGATGCGGTCAGCCCGGCGGGTGCGGCGGGGCTCATGCAGCTCATGCCCGATACCGCCACGCGGTTCGGCGTGACCGACCGGACCGAACCCGCCCAGAACATCAGCGGAGGCGTGAAATACCTCGACTGGCTGATTACCCATTTCCGGGGCGATCCGATCCTCGTCCTGGCGGGCTACAACGCCGGCGAAGGTGCCGTGCGCGATCATGCGGGCGTGCCGCCCTTCGCCGAGACGCGAGACTACGTGCCGAAGGTGCTGGCCGCCTTCCAGGTGGCCAAGGGTCTGTGCCTCACGCCGCCCGAGCTTGTCTCGGACGGCTGCGTCTTCGCGGCGATGAACTAGGCGGGCAGGGCCTCTGCCCGGGCCGTCAGTTGACGATCGTCGCCTCGGTCGCGGCGCGCAGCTCTGCCTCGGTCACGCCGTCGGCGGTCTCGATCAACATCAGCCCGCCTTCGACCACGTCGAGCACGCCGAGATTGGTGATGATCCGGTCCACCACGCCCGCGCCCGTCAGCGGCAGGGTGCATTGCTTGAGAACCTTCGATTCGCCATGCTTGTTGGCGTGATCCATCACGACGACCACGCGGCCCACGCCCGCGACAAGATCCATCGCGCCGCCCATGCCCTTGACCAGCTTGCCCGGGATCATCCAGTTGGCAAGGTCGCCGTTTTCGGCCACTTCCATGGCGCCGAGGATCGCCATCGCGATCTTGCCGCCCCGGATCATGCCGAAGCTGGTGGCGCTGTCGAAATAGGCGGTGTGGGGCAGTTCGGTGATCGTCTGCTTCCCTGCGTTGATCAGGTCGGGGTCGACCCTGTCCTCGGTCGGGAAAGGGCCCATGCCCAGCATCCCGTTTTCCGATTGCAGCGTCACGGTCATGCCTTCGGGGATGTAGTTCGACACCAGCGTCGGGATCCCGATGCCAAGGTTGACATACATCCCGTCCTGCAGTTCGCGCGCTGCGCGCGCGGCCATCTGGTTGCGGTCCCAAGCCATGCGTCGTGCCTCTCTCGCGTTTTCTATCTTTCGCCCGCGCCCGCGGGCACGTCGATGGTGATGACCGATCCGGCCGCGCCGCGGCCCAGCTGCAGCGTGCCTTCCAGACCTTCGATCAGGCCGGTCATGATGCGCCCGCCGACGGTGCGCGAGTCTGGCCATTTCTGTTCGCGCGGTATGCCGACGCCGTCATCGGCCACGATGAGCCGCAGCCCGCCTTCCGACAGGCGCGACATGCGCACCTCGACCAACCCTGAATCGAGCCGCTCAAACGCGTGCTGGAAGGCATTGGTCAGCACTTCAGACAGCGCCAGACCCACGCGCGTCGCCGTTTCGATCGACACCGCGAGGGGTTCGATCTGCAGCGTCATGCGGATGCCGGGGCGTCCGTCGATATGGGCGATGGCGGCGGCCACCCGGCTGAGATAGCTGCCCAGTTCGATCTGGTCGCGCTTCGACCTCGAATCCGACAGCTTCATCTCTTCGTAAAGGATCTGAAGCGTCTCGATCCGGCGCGACAGGGCCACGAAATCCTCGGGCACGCTGGTTTCGCGCGATTGCTGGCGGATCATGCCGATGACCATGGACAGGTCCGCGCGCACGCGGTTCTGCACTTCCATCAACTGGCGGCTGACCTGGTCGACCGAAGCGTCCAGATCGCCGTTCCCGATTTCCTTCTGCACGCCGATGAAATACTGGCAGCGCCCGTTCTGATCCTTCACCGGCGCCACGATGAGGCGGTTCAGGAAGGGTTCGCCATTGGCGCGGTAATTCAGGATATCGACGGTGATATCCTCTTCGCGCGCGATCGCGGTGCGCAGGCGGGCGACATCCTCGGGGTCGGTGTCCTTGCCCTGCAGAAAACGGCAGTTGCGTCCGATCGTGGCCGACCGCGCATATCCCGTGACGCGCTGAAAGGCTTCGTTCACATAGACGATGGGGTTGTCGTCCAGATTAGGGTTGGTCAGGATCATCGACACCTGTGCCCGCGAGAACCCCTCGAAGGCCTTGTCGTCGTCCAGAAGTTTCGTGACGCTGTCTGCCATCTTGTTCCGCGTTACGCCGCGCGCACGGTCCTCTGTTCGATCCGCTTCTCGTGGGCGCCCTGGATCAGGCGATGCACGTAAATTCCGGGAAGGTGGATGCCATCGGGGTCGAGCGTGCCGGGCTCCACGATCTCTTCCACTTCCATCACGCAGACCTTGCCGCAGGTGGCGGCGGGCACGTTGAAGTTGCGCGCGGTCTTGCGGAAGATGGCGTTGCCGGTCGTGTCGGCCTTCCAGGCCTTGACGATGGCCAGGTCCGCGACGATCCCGCGTTCCAGCACATAGGTTTCGCCGTCGAAGTCCTTCAGTTCCTTGCCTTCGGCCACCACGGTGCCGACACCGGTCTTTGTGTAGAAGCCCGGGATGCCCGCGCCGCCCGCGCGCAGGCGTTCGGCCAGCGTGCCTTGCGGGTTGAATTCAAGCTCGAGTTCGCCCGACAGATATTGCCGCATGAATTCGGCATTCTCGCCCACATAGGACGAGATCATCTTCTTCACCTGGCGGGTCTGCAGCAGGATGCCGATGCCGAAGTCGTCCACGCCTGCATTGTTCGACGCGAAGGTCAGGTTCTTCGTGCCTGCCTCCTTGATCGCCTGCAGCAGCAGTTCCGGAATTCCGCACAGCCCGAAGCCGCCCGCCGCGATGAACATGCCGTCATGCAGCAGACCGTCCAGCGCCTCGGCGGCGGACCCGTAGACTTTCTTCATCAGAAGCTTCCCTCCCTTTGGCACGGATTATTTGCCCGCTGATGCGGGGCGAGTCAATCGACGCCGTATGCGACGGCATGCGGTCAAGGGCGCCGGGGGGGGCAGGGGGCGGGCGGTCAACCCGCCTTGGCAGGTTTGCGCGCGGTCTTCTTGCCAGCCTTGGGGGCGGCTTTGCCCGTCTTGCCCTTGCCCTTCTTGCCCGCCTTTTCCGCGATCAGGGCAAGCGCCTGATCCAGCGTCACTGCGGCGGGTTCGGTGTCTTTGGGCAGCGTGGCATTGACCTTCTGCCACTTCACATAAGGGCCATAGCGGCCATCCATGACCACGACCGCGCCGCCATCGGGATGATCGCCCAGTTCCTTCAGAGGGGCGGCAGCAGCGCCCCGGGCGGCGCCGCGGTTTGCCTTGCGGGCGATCTCGTCCACGGCGCGGTTGATCCCGATCTCGAAGACGTCCTCGACCGACTTGAGGTTGGCGTATGTCTTGCCGTGGCGCACATAGGGGCCATAGCGGCCGATCCCGGCCTCGATCATCTCGCCATCCTCGGGATGCGGCCCGATCTCGCGCGGCAGGTTCAGAAGCTGCAGCGCGCGGTCGAGATCGAGGCTGTCCAGCTCCCACCCCTTCGGGACGGACGCGCGCGGCGGCTTGGGCGCTTCGTCAGTCACCGCGCCGCGCTGGACGTAAGGCCCGAAGCGGCCCTTGAAAAGCCGGATCTCCGCGCCCGCGTCATGGCCCAGAAGCTTGCCGTCGGGGCCGATCTCACCCTCTTCCATGCCCGGCGGGCCGAAGGGGCGCGTGTAGCGGCATTCGGGGTAGTTCGAGCAGCCGATGAAGGCCCCGCCCGACCGCGCCGTGCGCATCGACAGGCGGCCCGCGCCGCAATTGGGGCAGGCGCGCGGGTCGCTGCCGTCTTCCGTGGGCGGGAAAAGGTGGGGTTCCAGCACCTCGTTGATCTTGTCGAGCACATCGGTGATCCGCAGTTCCGCGGTTTCGTCCAGCGCTGCGCGGAAATCGCGCCAGAACCGCGCCAGAACGCCCTTGTAGTCGCGTTCGCCGGCCGAGATGTCGTCAAGTTCGCCTTCCAGCGAGGCGGTGAAGTCATACCCGACATAGCGCGGGAAATAGTTGGACAGGAACGCGGTCACAAGACGCCCCTTGTCTTCGGGGATCAGGCGGTTCTTGTCCTTGCGGACATATTCGCGTTCCTGGATCGTCGTCACGATCGAGGCATAGGTCGACGGCCGCCCGATGCCCAGTTCCTCCATCCGCTTGACAAGCGTGGCCTCGGTATAGCGGGGCGGCGGCTGGGTGAAATGCTGTTCGGGCGTGACGCCGCGCTTCTCGGCCGCTTCGCCCGCGACGATCTGGGGCAGGCGGCCTTCCTCGTCATCCAGAACGCTGTCGTCGCGCCCTTCCTCGTAGACGGCAAGGAAGCCTTCGAACAGCACGACCTGTCCCGTTGCCCGCAGACCCACCTGGCCGTCACGGCCCGCGATCTCGACCGTGGTGCGTTCAAGGCGCGCGGCCTCCATCTGGCAGGCGATGGTGCGCTTCCAGATCAGGTCATAGAGCTTGCGCTGGTCGTCGTCCTTCAGCTTCAGCGCGGCGGCGTCGCGGAAGATGTCGGTGGGACGGATGCATTCATGCGCTTCCTGCGCGTTCTTGGCCTTGTTCTTGTACATGCGCG
>CAZNMV010000289.1:0-4653 GCA_964573835.1 uncultured Aestuariivita sp.
GGATGGATGACTGGGGTATGGAAATCACCGAGTCGATCCTGATCCGTGAAAATGGTCCGGCGGAGTGTTTCTGCGACCGGCCGCGCAAGCTGTTCGTCAAACCCTAGACTCCGAGGCTTCGGTCGCGCATCCCGAGGGCTCGGGCGTCGCATGGGCGGCGCGGGCTGCGGCTCCCAGATCCCATTCCGCGCTCAGAAGCAGATGACATTGCGCGGTGTCGGGCGCTTGCTCGGACGAACAATCGCCGCCCGGGCAGGCCGAGAGGCCGACGATCAGGTCGATTTTGGCGTGAAACTCGATGAAATCGCAGGGTCGCGCCGGGTTGACCTTTATGAAGTACTGGCCCGTATCCCGGGTGAAGCCAGTACTCAGAAGACATTCATCACGTTGTCAAACTGTGGCTCGCCTCCGTCAGCGACAAGTCGGTAAAGGTGCCAAGGGCTTGAGTCAGGTTCGAGGGGCAGCAAGGGGGATAATCGTGCCCCGATAGCAACCGCCAGGTCTGGGGATCGCACCGGGTGCCGATCACGTCGTGCGCGCCGCCCGCGTATTCGTCGAAAGCTTACCAACCCAGTGTGTCTTCGGTGATTGTCGCCATCGGGCGCAGGTAGGCGAACGAGAACCAAAGACGATCGCTTTTGTTCATATGCCTGCCATGCAGGGCGCGCGTCTTGCCCGATTAGAAGCGCTCGGCCATGTTCTCCGCGCTCCAGAGTTTCAGATCGCCCAACTGCGGGCTCTCGACCCAGACAATCCGGAAGAACGCGCCCGCGGGCACGAAGATGCACCTGCCGTCTGGCAGAGCGACGCGGACAGCTCCGCTGGTCCGCGCAAGGCATTCACCGCAGGCAAATCAACCGGTGGCAACGTTTCGGATGGATAGCAGTTGACCGGCGCAACAGCGCGTCGCAACACGACGTCTTTGGGCAGATCGGGCAATTCGATCCAACTTGCTCATGTCACGAATGTCTTCAGGCGCGCCAGCATCGTCAGGCACGCCTCCATCTGCGAGATCTCGATGTATTCGTCTGGCTTGTGCGCCTGTTCGATAGAGCCCGGACCGCAGACCACACAGTCGAGGCCAAGGGCCTGAAACAGCCCTGCCTCGGTGCCGAAGGCGACGATCCCCGTGCCGTTGCCGCCGGTCAGCGCGGCCGCAAGTTCCACGGCGCGGCATCCGTCGCGCGCGTCCAGCCCGGTTATCTCGGCGATCGTGTGCCTTGTGATATGCGCGTCAGGGCAGACGACCCGCATCTCCGGCTCAAGGGTCTCGTTTGCGAAGCGGTCCACCTCGCGCTTGATATAGTCGGCATCGCCCGGCGCTATGGGGCGCATTTCCCATTCGATCTCGGCGTGACCAGCGATCACGTTGCGTGCGGTTCCAGCTTCGATGCGACCGATATTCACCGTCGTCCACGGCGGATCAAAACGGCTGTCCGCCGGCGCCCGCCCACGCATCTCGTCGGCGATTTCCAGCAACCGTACTGCATAGCGAGCCGCAAAGGCCGCCGCGTTCACGCCCAGATCGGGCGCGGAGCCATGACCTTCTGCACCGTGCAGTTCCGTCGTGTATTCGTAGCACCCCTTGTGTCCATTAACGATCTGCATCGAGGTCGGCTCGCCGATGATCGCGATCGCGGGCGCGACAAGGCCCGCCCGCAGCGTCTCGGCCAGCGCCTGCGCACCCATGCAGCCAACTTCCTCATCATAGGTCAGCGCGACATGGACAGGTCTCTTCAATGACCAGCGCGCGAACTCGGGTGCAAACGCTAGAACGCAGGCGATGAATCCTTTCATGTCGCAGGTGCCGCGCCCATACAGACGGCCCTCGCGTTCGGCGAGGCTGAACGGGTCGCTGACCCATTCATCCGGATTTGCAGGCACCACATCCGAATGTCCGGACAGGACGATGCCGCCGTCGGTCATCGGCCCGAACGTGGCGAAAAGATTCGCTTTAGTGCCCGTCTCATCCGTATGAATGTCGACCTGTGCGCCGAGGTCCTGCATCCTCGCTGCCGCCCACGCTATGAGGTCGAGATTGCTTTCCGAAGATACTGTCGGAAAGGCTACCAACTCGCCAAGAAGCGCCTTTGCCAGATCAAGATGATCCTTCCTCGCGGTGTCCAATTCCATGTCTCCACGTGGGAAATTCTGATCGAAAACACCTACCACGCGCGTTCTGTGATAAAAATCCGAAACCGACGGATCGCCTTGACGAAGCGAAGTCGCAAAGCACGTCACAAGGGGATGAGCGACCATGTTCCAAGTCCGCCTCCAGAGGTGTCCAACGAGGCCGGGGGCGCGCATGATGATTTTTCACTGTCGCGCATCCGTCAGCCTGCGGTCCGGATCTGTGGGGTTGCCGATGCGACGCCGCTGGTACACGAGGCGCTCACACTCGGTCGGACAAGAGCTCTGGCTAAAGCTCGAATGCATGAAGCCGAGCGGCGCATTCAAGCTTAGTGGCGCTCTGTCGGCGGGTGCCTATCTGCTCGCGCGTTCGCACGAGGTGTTGGGCGATTACCCCAACGTCGCCGAAGCACGTGGCGCAGGAATGCTGGCCGCAGTCGAGTTCGCCGAAGATCCCGGTGCGCGCAGGTTCTTCGATCCGGTGTGAAAGGTCGCGGGTGCCATCGCAGGCGCTGCACGCCGCAGCGGCGCAATCATTCGCGCGATGCCGCAGGGTGATATCATCGGCATGGCGCGGCCATCGTGCCTTCGCCGGGATGATGCCGATACGATCGCGGTCACCCTGCGCAAGGCTATGGACGAGGTATTCGCTTGAGAACAGTCGGCGCGGCCGAGGCCGCGCCCCAAGTCATCAGCCGACCACGTTGAAGTCTGGCCCGTATGGGTATCCGGTAATGTTCTCGTTGCCGTCCTCGGTGATGACGAGGATGTCGTGTTCGCGGTAACCGCCCGCGCCGGGCTGGCCTTCGGGAATTGTCAGCATGGGCTCCATTGAGATCACCATGCCAGGCTCGAGGACCGTATCGATATCCTCTCGCAGTTCCAGCCCGGCTTCGCGGCCATAGTAATGCGACAGGACGCCGAACGAGTGACCATAACCGAAGGTCCGGTATTGCAGCAGATCGCGTTCGGCGAAGAAGTCGTTGATCTTCGTCGTGACGTCGGCGCAACTGACGCCCGGCTTGAGAAGCGAAATGCCCAGCTCATGCGCCGCGACGTTGGCCTCCCAGATTTTCAGCGAGGCCGCATTGACCTCTTGCACGAAGAGAGTGCGCTCGAGCGCCGTGTAATAAGCCGAAATCATCGGAAAGGTGTTCAGGCTGAGGATGTCGCCACGCTCAAGGACGCGCGCAGTCACCGGATTATGCGCACCGTCTGTGTTGATGCCCGACTGGAACCAGACCCACGTGTCACGGTATTCGGCATCGGGAAAGCGCGTGGCGATTTCGAGTTCCATCGCGTCGCGGCCTGCCATCGCGATGTCGATCTCGCGCGCACCGGCGCGGATTGCCTCGCGGATGGCATAGCCGCCCACGTCGGCCACTTGCGCTCCCTGCCGGATCAAGGCGACCTCGGCAGGGGATTTGTGCATCCGCTGCCGCATGGTCATGGGAGCGATGTCGCGAATTTCCAAAGGCTCGAGAAAAGTTGTCAGCAGATCGCGCTGGACCAGAGTCAGGTGATCGCCTTCCACTCCGATCCTGCGGCTGGTGCCGGTGACCGAAAGGATCGCGCGCCAATAGTTGTTCCGCTGCCAGTCGGTGTAGGTGATGTTGTCACCATGACAGCGCCGCCAGGGCTGCGCGGCGTCGATCCCCGCACTGATTGTGACGCTTTCGCTTTCTGTAACTACAAGGCCATAGGGCCGGCCGAACGAACAGTAGAGAAAACCGGAGTAGTAGGCGATGTTGTGCATTGAGGTGAAGACACAGGCATCGACACCGGCTTCAGCCATGATACGGCGCAGTCCGGCCAACCGAGCTTCATACTCGGATGCGTCGAACGGCAGAGCGCGGTCGCCTTGCCGGAAACGGTAGAAATTGGGACGGGTCATCGGAACGCTCCGTTTCGAGGTCGCTAGCCAACTGGCGCGGGGTCTATACTGCGTCGTGACAGCGATCAGAATTCATCCCGGCGTTCAGGACAGTCCACTTCGGGGCGACGCGAAATACGCGTTGGCGACGCCATCGCCGGCCCGATTTCGCCTATGCACCAGAACCGGCTTTTGGACAATGGGATTTCGCGTTAAGCGTTTTCTGTGTCAGAGTTTTTCGGAGTGGCCTTCTGCCGGTTCCGTGGGCACCGGGTTGGGTTTGCATAGCTCGATCCTTGAATGCCATGGGGTTCAGGTAGCACAGCTTCGAGTGGCCACGCCTCGGATCGTAGAAGTGTCCGATCTGGCTCGATCTGCAACAGCCGTAAGCGCGACGCCGTCCCCCTCCTGCCGCTGGTGATCTGAACGCGTCATTCTCTGCGTACGTTGGCGTTGGAGGTTTGGGCTTGGGACGAGACGGCGAAGTGGGCGTCCAATTGGATAGCTTGAGTGGCGGCGGGGTTTCTCGGCTCGAGGTGATCGAGGGGCCGTCCGGGCGCCGACTACGCACGAAGGCGGAGCGGGCGCGGATTGCGGCGGAGACGGTGATGAACTTGCTCCGCTGCTCTACGGCCTCCTTGAACATGGGG
>CAZNMV010000290.1:0-4652 GCA_964573835.1 uncultured Aestuariivita sp.
GTTCGCAAATATCCCGGGGGTGAGCGCCGCAAGGCGCGAGGGGGCAGAGCCCCCTAATCGTCGGAAGGCACAGAGCGGCGTTTCGGCTTGAAGGGCGCCATGCCCGCACGGGCGAGCGCGTCGGCGCGTTCGTTCTCCGCGTGGCCGGCATGGCCTTTGATCCATTTCCAGGTCACCTTGTGACGCGCCTGCGCGTCGTCGAGGCGCTGCCAGAGCTCGACGTTCTTGACGGGCTTGCGGTCGGCGGTCTTCCAGCCGTTGCGCTTCCAGCCGTGGATCCAGCCGGTCACGCCGTTTTTCACATAGGCGCTGTCGGTGACCACGGTGATGGTGCTGGGCCGCCCGAGCGTTTCGAGCGCCGTGATCGCGGCCATCAGTTCCATGCGGTTGTTGGTCGTGTCGGCCTCGCCGCCGGACAATTCGCGTTCCTTCAGGACGGTGTCGCCGTCGACCGCCCGCAGAAGCACCCCCCAGCCGCCCGGGCCGGGATTGCCGGAGCAGGCCCCGTCGGTATAGGCGAGGAGATCGGCCATGTCAGAGGAAGACCCCGACCGACAGGCAGACCACCACGATGGCGGTCAGCATCACGCGCAGGCGCATCCACCAAGGCGGCGCGAGGTTCCACATCCAGAAGGCGTAGTCGAGGATCAGAAGGCCGAGAAAGCCGAAGATCAGGTTCGTCGCGGCGCTGACCGGACCGCCGCCCGTCATGAAGAAGGCCCAGAGCGCGGGGATGACGGACAGCGCATAGCCGGTCGTCGCGCGGGCGTCCTTGGCGCGGGTCGCGAAGCCCCACAGGACGCCGGACATGAAAGACAGGATGACCGAGCCGTAGAAGAGCTGGACATAGGGGCCGACGAAGCGCGGGCCGAGCGACCGCGTGCCCCAGTCGGCCAGCGGCGGCACCAGGACCGTCAGCGCACCCCAGAGGAACGGGATCAGTCCCGCAAGTCCGAGGACGAGGGCAGCTTTGGGTATCCGCATCATGCCTGCGTTCTCGCATGGCGGGCGCGACAGTCAAGTCTTTCCCGGACGGGTGGGGGTGCTCGGCACACCGGGCTTATTCACGCTGCATGGCCGTCCGCACGCGCGCGACGCCCGGCGATGGCCAGCGGCGATCCCGCTTGCGGCGGGCGGATCACGCCGGTTCGCGCAGGACGCGTGGGACCTTGAATTCGACATTCTCGACCGCGGTCTCGACCATCTCGACACTCACGTCGAAGCGGTCGCGGAAGGCGTCGATGACTTCGTTCACCAGTTCCTCGGGGGCCGAGGCGCCCGCGGTGATGCCAACCGCGCGGATGCCCGACAGCGCGCGCCAATCGATGTCGGTGGCGCGCTGGACAAGCTGGGCATAGGCGCAGCCTGCGCGCGCGCCCACCTCGACCAGCCGCTGGGAATTCGACGAATTGGGCGCGCCCACGACCAGCATCGCATCGCAGCGCGGTGCCATGGCCTTGACCGCCTCTTGCCGGTTGGTGGTGGCGTAGCAGATGTCTTCCTTGTGCGGGCCGACGATGGCGGGAAAGCGCGCCTGCAGCGCCGCGACGATGTCGGCGGTGTCGTCGACCGAGAGCGTCGTCTGCGTGACGAAGGCCAGCCGCGCGGGATCGCGCACCTGCAGGTCCGCCACATCCTCGACCGTTTCGACCAGGAGCACTTCGCCGGGTGGAAGCTGGCCCATGGTGCCCACCGTTTCGGGGTGGCCTTCATGGCCGATCATCACCATCTGCAAGCCGTTTTCATGATGGCGCGCGGCCTCGATATGGACCTTGCTGACCAAGGGGCAGGTGGCGTCGACATAGATCATCTCGCGCCGGGCGGCTTCGGCGGGGACGGATTTCGGCACGCCATGCGCGGAAAAGATCACCGGGCGGTCGGGGGGGCAGTCGTCGAGGTCCTCGACGAAGACCGCGCCTTTCGCGCGCAGCCCGTCGACGACAAACTTGTTGTGCACGATCTCGTGGCGGACATAGACGGGCGCGCCCCATTTCTGCAGGGCCATTTCCACGATCTTGATGGCGCGGTCCACGCCCGCGCAGAAGCCGCGCGGCGCGGCGAGATAGAGCATAAGCGGCGGACGGGTGGTCATGGCGGTCTCCTTCGCAGCACCAGAGGTAATCGCTGCGGCCGCAACGGTCCAGACAGAAGGCTTGACCTTCCCGCGGGGAAGCCGGTTTTCTGGGGGCGGGATCGGAAGCGGGGACAGGGATGATCGGCAGGGGCAAGGGTCTGGTGGGTCTGGCGGCAGCGCTTGGCGTCGCAGGGGCGGCGGTGGCGGTGGCGCAGTCGGACCCGGTAGCCCGGGACAGCGGCCTGCTGCCCTGGCGCGATGCCGCCGCGGTGGCACAGGGGCGGATCATCTATGCCGATCACTGCGCCGCCTGCCACGGTGCCGGGCTGGAGGGCGAGCCCGACTGGCGGACGCGGGATGCCGACGGGTACATGCCCGCGCCGCCCCATGACGAGACCGGGCATACCTGGCACCACCCCGATGCGCAGTTGTTCGCGCTGACGAAGCACGGGGTCGCGGCTGTGGTCGGGCAGGGCTATCGTTCGCGCATGCCCGGATATGAGGGCGTGCTGAGCGATGACGAGATCCTTGCCGTTCTGGCCTATATCAAGAGCACCTGGCCCGATCGGGTGATCGAGACCCACGACCGGATCAATGCCGGGGCCGGCGGATAACCGTCGCGCGGTGCTTGCACGGCGTGATCGCCATCAGGTCAGGTTGACAGCGTCACGCTCGGGTCGCCTTGACACAAAGATGCAATTCTGGTGCACCTATGGCCGCAGGGAAGCAGGTGAGATATCCGGCGCAGCCACTGGGGGGACGTTCATGACGCGCAAACCGCCAGACCGGAGGCCCGACGCGGCGCGGCTCCGGCTGCGGGTGTTGCGCAACACGTTCTCGCCGGTCGCGGTCGAAGGCCTTGCGCGCGAGGTACTCACGCATCTGTCGGTGAAGTCGGGCGACGCACGCAGTGCGCCGCGGGCGACGATCCTGACCCTGTGCCGGGCACTGCGGGCGCCGCATCCCTATTCGGCGCAGATGCAGATCGACCAGCTGCTGTCGTCGGGGCTGTCGCTCGACACGATCTTCCGGAAATACCTCGCGGCGGCGGCGGTCGAACTCGGGCGGCAATGGGAAAACAGCGACGCAAGCTTCGCCGAGGTGGCGGTCGCGCTGGCGCGCATCCACGCGATCCTCGACGATCTGCGCCTGCGCTTTCCCGGGCCGTCGGTGGCGCGTCGGCGGCGCATCGCCTTTGCCGCCGTTCCGGGCGAACAGCACCGGCTGGGGGTCGATATGGCGACCGACCTGTTCCGCCGCGAAGGGTGGGATGTGACGCATCTGGTCGAGACCGATCACGACAGCCTCGTCACGCAACTGGATGACGCCGATTTCGTGCTGGTGGGCCTGTCGGCGGCGACCAGGGCCAGCATGGCGGCGCTGGTGCGGCTGATCCTTGCGCTGCGTGCGCGGCGGCCCGACCTGCGCATTCTTGTCAGCGGGAATATCGCCGTGGAGCGTGGACAGGTGCTCGAGACGATGGGCGTCGACGCGGTCGTCACGGACGTGCCCGAGGCGCTGGCCGCGGTCACCGATCTGGTCGGCCCGTCGGAGTGAGCGTCTACTTGCTCACCAGGGCGATGTCGCGTTCCACAATCTGTTCGCGCGGGGGGCGGCCGATGATTTCCCTCAGATCGTCAAGTTCGATGAAGTTGTCGGCCTGGCGGCGCAATTCATCCGCGATCATCGGCGGCTGGCTGCGGATGGTCGACACGACCGACACCCGCACGCCCTGACGCTGCAGGCTTTCCACCAGCGGGCGGAAATCGCCATCGCCCGAGAACAGCACGATATGATCGACGCGCGGCGCCAGTTCCATGGCATCGACGGTCAGTTCGATGTCCATGTTGCCCTTGACCTTCCGGCGGCCCTGGCTGTCGGTGTATTCCTTCGCGGGCTTCGTCACCATGGTGAAGCCGTTGTAATGCAGCCAGTCGACGAGCGGCCGGATCGGGGAGTATTCCTCGCTCTCGAGCAGCGCGGTGTAGTAGAAGGCGCGGAGCAGTTTTCCGCGTCTGAGGAATTCCTGGCGGAGTAACTTGTAATCGATATCAAAGCCCAGCGCTTTGGCGGCGGCGTACAGATTCGCGCCGTCGATGAACAGCGCCAGCCGTTCGTCCTTGTAAAACATCCAAAATTCCTTCCGGTGGCCGCCGCGACAATATGGCCATGAGTGGGTGAATTGGACTTCCCGCAGCAACGATACGAAGGTAATGGATCGCCCCGTTATCGCAAGACCCTAAACGTTACGAACCCGTCACACAGGAACGGCCTATGCCAGGATCCTCGACAGACATGCTGGTCGCGCTCGGCGGCAATCTGCCGGGCCCCGGCGGATCGCCCGAGGCCAATCTCGTGCGGGCCGTGGCCGGGATGGCGGCGGCGGGGCTGGAGTTGCGCGCGCTGAGCCGATTCTACCGCACGCCCTGCTTTCCGGCGGGGGCGGGGCCCGATTTCGTCA
Organism: uncultured Aestuariivita sp.; assembly: GCA_964573835.1. Lineage (GTDB taxonomy): Bacteria > Pseudomonadota > Alphaproteobacteria > Rhodobacterales > Rhodobacteraceae > JAGYKE01. The sequence goes on from CAZNMV010000290.1 coordinate 4,536, forward strand.
ATGCGGCGGCTCTGGTGCGCGGCGGGGGCGATCCGGCGGAGGTGCTGGCGATCCTGCACGCGATCGAGGCCGGGATGGGCCGGGTGCGCGCGCAGCGCTGGCAGGAACGGCCGATCG
>CAZNMV010000291.1:0-4648 GCA_964573835.1 uncultured Aestuariivita sp.
GTCCACTTGTGGTTCTTCAGCGCGGCGACCTGGATTTCGTTGTCGAAGTGGCCGATGTTGCCGACGATGGCCATGTCCTTCATCTCGCGCATATGCTCGATGCGGATCACGTCCTTGTTGCCGGTGGTGGTGATGAAGATGTCGGCCGACGCCACCTCGTCTTCCAGCAGCGTCACTTCGTAGCCGTCCATCGCCGCCTGAAGGGCGCAGATCGGATCGACCTCGGTCACTTTCACGCGGGCTCCTGCGCCACGCAGCGACGCGGCAGAGCCCTTGCCCACATCGCCATAGCCGCAGACGAGGGCGACCTTGCCCGCCATCATCGTGTCCGTCGCACGGCGGATGCCGTCGACCAGCGATTCCTTGCAGCCGTACTTGTTGTCGAACTTCGACTTGGTGACGCTGTCGTTCACGTTGATCGCGGGGAAGGGCAGGTGGCCCTTTTCCATCATCTTGTAGAGACGGTGCACACCGGTGGTGGTTTCTTCCGACACGCCCTTGATCGCGTGGCGCTGTTTCACGAACCAGCCCGGGGTTTCGGCGATGCGCTTGCGGATCTGGGCGAAGAGGTATTCTTCCTCTTCGCTGGTGGGCACGGCGATCAGGTCTTCCTCGCCCTCTTCCACGCGGGCGCCCATGAGGATGTAGAGCGTGGCGTCACCGCCATCGTCCAGAATCATGTTGCAGGTGCCTTCGGGGAACTGGAAGATCTTGTCGGTATAGGTCCAGTAATCTTCGAGCGTTTCGCCCTTGATGGCGAAAACCGGCGTCCCGCCCGCGGCGATGGCAGCGGCGGCGTGATCCTGAGTCGAGAAGATGTTGCACGATGCCCAGCGCACATCGGCGCCCAGTGCCGTCAGGGTTTCGATCAGAACCGCGGTCTGGATCGTCATATGGAGCGATCCGGCAATGCGCGCGCCCTTGAGCGGCTGCGACGCGCCATACTCCTCGCGGAGCGCCATCAGCCCCGGCATTTCGGTTTCGGCGATATCCAGTTCCTTGCGTCCGTATTCCGCAAGCGAGATGTCCTTGACGACGTAATCTTTGGCCATTCTGTGGTGTTCCTGTTCAACTGGTTTGCCCCGGCAGATAGCACCCGACAGGCGTTTGAACAATGCGGGACATGGCTTTCCCGGTCAGCCGGTCACGCCTTTCGGTCCTTCCGGCCACCCGGCGGCGGAAAAGAAGTCGGTTCCCGTCGCCACGATGCAGGTGATCCCGTTGGGCTGGGTGACGAGAACGGTGAAGGTTCCCGTCTCGGGTGAGGCCCAGACCTCGACCATCGTGTCGGTGTCCGAGGCGGTCTGCAGGCCGGCCATGGCCAGTTGTTCGGCGTATTTCGTTTCAAGCCGTTCCACGACCGCGGCGCGCGACGCACAATTCCCGGCCAGCGCCGGCGAGGCGAGCGCGAGGGCCAGTCCCGGCCCCGCCATCAGCTTCCATCCTGTCATGACATGCCCTTTGCTACCGATGATCCCGGTCTGACGGCCTGTGCGCGGCGTCGACCCTTGCATCCCGGACACGTCCCGCGTTTCATCGGCGCGAAGGCCGGGCACGCGCGGGCTGGCAGCGCATGGTCGGAACAGCGGCGATCCTGCGCCCGAATTGCGGCGAAAAGAAGGCAAGGGCGATGGCACGGCAACCACGGGCATGGCAACGGATGCTGTCGGGGCGCAGGCTTGATCTGCTCGACCCGACACCTGTGGATATCGAGATCGAGGATATCGCCCATGGTCTGGCCTTCGTCGCGCGCTGGAACGGACAGACGCATGGCGACTTCGCCTATTCGGTGGCGGAACATTCGCTTCTGGTGGAAGAGATATTCGGCATATTAGGCCCTAATACGTCGCCGAAGTGGCGTCTGGCAGCGCTGCTGCACGATGCGCCGGAATACGTGATCGGAGACATGATTTCGCCGGTCAAAGCGGCGGTCGGTCCGGGCTATGGCAGTCTGGATGAACGCCTGACGGCGGCGATCCACCTGCGGTTCGGGCTGCCTGCGACGCTGCCCGCGAAGATCAAACGCCAGATCAAGGCCGCCGACCGGATCAGCGCATGGCTCGAGGCGACGCGGATCGCAGGGTTCAGCACGGAAGAGGCGGATCGCTTCTTCGGTCCGCAGGATCAGGCTCTGATAGGGGATTTTTCCATCATTCTGCGCCCTCCGGTCGAGACACGGGCCGCCTATACCGCGCGCCACGCCCAGTTGCTGGGCCTGATCGGATGATCCGGGTCACGCGGGCCGGGCGGCTCCATCTGGGGGGCATGGCCGATCTTCTGAATGCCGTGATCGCCAAAGGCGGCACGACCGCCTTCGTCGAAGCGGTCACGCGCGATGATCTGGCCAGCTGGATGGAACGCGCGCCCGACAGATCGGCCTGGCATGTGGCCGAGGATGATGCGGGCCGCGTGAAAGGGTTTCAGTGGATCGCACCGCATGACGGCCTGCCCGACGATACCTGCGACATCGCCACGTTCGTCGCGCCCGACACGCAGGGGCTTGGGGTGGGGTCCGCATTGTTCCCGGCCACGCGCGATGCCGCGCGGGATCTGGGATACGCCTTCATTGCCGCCGTGATACGGCAGGACAATACCGGGGGTCTGGCCTATTACCAGAGCCGCGGCTTCGAAGATTGGCGCCGCTGGGACGACGCGCCCGTCGCCCCCCGGATCATCAAGCGCTACAGTCTTTAGCAGCCTCAGCGGGGGCTGCGCTTGGCCAGGATGCGCTGCAGGGTGCGGCGGTGCATGTTCAGACGGCGGGCCGTCTCACTGACGTTGCGGTCGCAGAGCTCATAGACGCGCTGGATATGTTCCCAGCGGACGCGGTCCGCGCTCATCGGGTTTTCCGGCGGCGGCGGCAGGTCGGCCCCGTTGGACAGAAGCGCGTTGGTGATGTCGGTCGCGTCGGCGGGTTTCGACAGATAGTCGGTCGCCCCGATCTTGACCGCCGCCACCGCCGTCGCGATCGCGCCATATCCGGTCAGCACCACGACGCGGCTGTCGGGCCGCCTTTCGCGCAGCACCTCGACCACGTCCAGGCCATTGCCGTCTTCAAGCCGAAGATCGACCACGGCATAGGCCGGGGGGCGGGCCGTCGCGATGGCGCGGCCCGCGGCAACGGTCATCGCCGTCTCGATCTCGAATCCGCGCTTTTCCATCGCCTTGGCAAGGCGGCGCAGAAAGGGTTCGTCATCATCGACAAGCAGAAGGGATTTGTCGGGGCCTATGTCGTGCGTGGCTGGCTCGGCCATGCTGTCTCCTAGCGGCTTTCAGAGCGACATATTATCGCGCCGTCCGCCAAGGTCAATTTTTTGTGCAGATTTCAGATGTTGTCGATGAAGCAGGCGGTCGTCTCGGCCATGCGTTCCGCCGAAGTGTCGCCACGGAAGAATTCGACAAAGCCATGTTCGGGCAGCACAAGATAGCTGAAGTTCGAATGATCGACGAGATAGTATTCGTCGGTCGCCGGGTGGGCCTTGTAATAAGTCTTGTAGGCCCGGCTTGCCGCGGCGACCTGTTCGGGGCTTCCGGTCAGGCCGATCATCTTGTCATGCAGGTTGGCGGTGAAATCGGCCAGGACCTCGGGCGTGTCGCGCGCCGGGTCGATCGAGATGAAGACCGGCGTCACGCTCAACCCGCGTTCCGCAAGCAGATCAACCGCATCGGCATTGCGCGACGCGTCCAGCGGGCAGACATCGGGGCAGAAGGTATAGCCGAAGTAAAGGATCGACGGTTCTGTGATCACATCCCGGTCGGTCACGGTCTGGCCGGTTGAATCGACAAGCTCGAAGGGTCCGCCGATGGCGGCGTCGCCCGCAACCGCCCCGGTCCGGCACGCCGCGAAGCGGTCGTCCGCGGCAGGCCCCGCCAGTTGCGTCGCGACCCATGTGCCGCCCAGGCCCGCAATGACGACGGCAACAGCGATATAGGCGTAAAGGCGGGTCACGGGGAAACTCCTTCAGGTGTCTGTTGTTGATCACGGCGCGGTCGGGGAATACCTTCACCTTCGGCACATGCAAGTCACTTAAGGGTCGCAATGGCGGATTCCAACTCAGGCCTGTTCGGCACGCAGGAGCGGAGCAACTGGATCCGCCTGCGCACGCTGATCCTGTTGCGCTGGGTCGCGATCGCGGGACAGCTCGCCGCGATCACGGTCGCGCAGCGCATGTACAACCTGCAGCTCGAGCTGGGGCTGTGCTATCTGGCGGTGGGCGTATCGGTGATCGGCAACCTGATCGCGATCTTCGTCTTTCCCGAGAACAAGCGCCTTTCAGAAACCGAAAACTTCCTGATGGTGCTGTTCGATCTGCTGCAGCTGTCGTTCCTGCTGTATCTCACGGGCGGGCTGCACAACCCCTTCGCGCTGCTGCTTCTGGGGCCGGTCACGATTTCGGCGACGGTGATGTCGCTGCGGTCGACGACGATCATCGGCGGCACGGCGATCATTCTTGTGACGCTGCTGGCCGAATTTCACCTGCCGCTGCGCACCGATCAGGGGTTTGTCCTGCGGGTGCCGGATGTCTTCGTCTTCGGCAACTGGGCGGCGATCATCATCGCGGTGATCTTCATGGGTGCCTATTCGCGCCGTGTGAGTTCGGAAATGCACGCGATGTCCGAGGCGCTGATCGCCACGCAGATGGCGCTG
>CAZNMV010000292.1:0-4624 GCA_964573835.1 uncultured Aestuariivita sp.
TGGTAATCGGCGCGATAGGTGCTGGCATAATACCTGGCCAGCTCTGCGTCGGAGGGCATGAATTCATGCCGGATCAGCGCGCAATCGGCACATTTCACGTGGGAAAGACGCTTGAACCGGCGATCCCAGTCGCTCAGCGGCTCAGTGGCATCAGAACCGCACAGCGGGCAGGCGATACGGGAGCCGTCGATGCGGTAGGACGTGAAGGGAAGGTTCTGCACGGTGTTGCCACTCCTGTGTCACGACCCGCAAGGGTCCGTGGCAAGGCAGAACCAACCGGACCCGTGCGAAAAAGGGCGGCGCATCCGCGCCGCCCTTTTCTCATCACTCGGCCATCGCGCTGTCGACCGAAACGCTCACGCCCGGACCCATGGTCGAGCTGAGCGAGACCTTCTTCATGTAGGTCCCCTTGGCACCGGTCGGTCTGGCGCGCGCCACCGCGCCCACGAAGGCGCGGATGTTCTCGGCCAGCTTGCCGTCGTCAAACGACACCTTGCCGACACCGGCATGGATGACGCCCGCCTTCTCGGCCTTGAACTGGACTTCGCCGCCCTTGGCGTTCTTCACGGCCTGGGCGACATCCATCGTCACCGTGCCGACCTTGGGGTTCGGCATCAGGTTGCGCGGGCCCAGGACCTTGCCCAGACGGCCGACGACCGGCATCATGTCAGGCGTGGCGATGCAGCGGTCGAAGTCGATCTTGCCGCCCTGGATGATCTCCATCAGGTCCTCGGCGCCCACGATGTCGGCGCCTGCCGCCTTGGCCTCGTCGGCCTTGGCGCCACGGGCGAAGACAGCGACGCGCACGTCCTTGCCGGTGCCGTTGGGCAGGCCGACGACGCCACGGACCATCTGGTCTGCATGGCGGGGATCGACGCCCAGGTTCATCGCGATCTCGACCGTTTCGTCGAACTTGGCGCTGGCGTTGGCCTTGATCAGGGCCACGGCCTCTTCCACGCTCAGATCGGTCTTGCCGGCGAAGGCTTCGCGGGCGGTGCGGGTGCGTTTACCAAGCTTTGCCATCTTACTTCACCTCGATGCCCATGGACCGGGCGCTGCCCAGGATGATCTGCATTGCGCCTTCGATGTCGTTGGCGTTGAGATCCTTCATCTTCGCCTCGGCGATCTCGCGCACCTGCGCGACGGTCACCGTGCCCACGGTCGCCCGCGACGGCGTCTTCGACCCCGACTGCACCTTGGCCGCCTTCTTGAGGAAATAGGACGCAGGCGGCGTCTTGATTTCCATGGTGAAGGACTTGTCCTGGTAATAGGAAATCACGGTCGGGCACGGCGCGCCCACTTCCATCTCCGCAGTCTTGGCGTTGAACTGCTTGCAGAATTCCATGATGTTGATGCCGCGCTGACCCAGCGCGGGGCCGACGGGGGGCGAAGGGTTCGCCTTGCCGGCGGGGACCTGAAGCTTCAGCGTCCCGATCAGTTTCTTGGCCATGGGCCATCTCCTTTTCTCAGCACCCCGTGCGGCGCGTCCGCCGGGGCAGGTTTGCCCGTGGTCCGGTGCGGCCACGCGTGGCCGCCGCCTCCCACGTCTTCGGACGCCTGCGCGTCCTTACGCAGCGATCACGAATTCTTCGCGACCTGTGCGTATTCCAGTTCGACCGGCGTCTGACGGCCGAAGATCGACACCATCACCTTCAGGCGCTGGTTGTCGTCGTCCACCTCTTCCACCGTGCCTTCGAAATCCTCGAACGGGCCATCGGCCACCTTCACGCGTTCCCCGATCTCGAAATGGATCAGGGTGCGCGGGGTCTCTTCGCCTTCCGCGACGCGGCCCAGGATCGCCTCGACCTCGGCGTCGCGCATGGGCATGGGGCGCCCCTGCGTGCCCAGGAACCCGGTGACGCGGTTGATCGAGTTGATCAGGTGATAGCCCCGGTCCGACATGTCCATGTGCACCAGCACATAGCCCGGCATGAACCGGCGTTCGGTCGTGACCTTCTTGCCGCGGCGCACCTCGATCACTTCCTCGGTCGGGACCAGCACCTCGTCGATCTCATCGGTCAGGTTCTGTTCGGCCGCCTTGGTGCGGATCTGCTCGGCCACCTTCTTCTCGAAATTCGAGAGCACGCTGACCGAATACCACCGTTTCGCCATGACGCCTGCCGTCCTTTATTCGTTTCCGCAATAACAAAGCGGCGCGCAACTCGAATCGCCGCGCGCCGTATCGGTTGGGATGCGGGATTACCCCCACAGGCGGCGCGGATCAAGACCCGATCGCCGCCGTCCCGGTCAGAACAGGCTGAGAACCCCCTGCAACCCGCTGCGGATCGCAAGATCCACCAGCGCGAAGAAGACTGCCGTCAGCGCCGCCATGATGAAGACCATGACGGTCGTCAGCAGAACCTCGCGCCGCGTCGGCCAGACGACCTTGGCGACTTCCGAGCGGACCTGCTGGATGAACTGGATCGGATTGGTCGAGGCCATGCGCCCGGAGTCCTTCGGCTGAGGTTTTGGTGCAGATAACCGCGGACGCGCCCAAGATCAAGGCCGCCGCGGCGCATGGGGTCGGGCGGATGCCCGGCAGTGCCTTGGGCGGCGGCAAAACCATCATGATGGCGGGACTGAGCTGCACAGCCAAGCCGCTGCCCGCTTTCCCTGCCATCAGCCTGGCTGTCCTGCCGGTGCCGCTGGCCGTCATCCTGATGGGACGAGGACCGGCCGGGTTCAGCCGGCCAGTTCCGCCCGCATGATCGCGGCCCCCTCCGCCATGGCCTTCATCTTGCCGAAAGCCACATCGCGCGGCAGGTATTTCAGCCCGCAATCGGGCGCCACCACCACCTTGTCGGCGTCCACATGAGGCAGCGCGCGGCGGATGCGGTGGGCGATGATCTCGGGCGTCTCGATGCCCATGTCGGCCAGGTTCAGGACGCCCAGGATGATCGTCTTGCCGCGCACCTCCTCGAGGACAGACGTATCAAGGCCCGCCTGCGCCGTCTCGATGCTGATCTGGTCGCAGAGGCAATCCTTCATCTGCGGCAAGAAGGAATAACCATCGGGCCGGTCCTTGGTCAGCGCGGCATAGCCGAAACAGATATGCACAGCCGTCTTGCCCGCCGCGCCCTCGAGGGCGGCGTTCAGCGCGGCCAGACCATATTCCTCGGCCAGATCGGGTTTGGCCTGCATCCAGGGTTCGTCCAGCTGCACCACGTCGGCCCCGGCTGCGAAGAGATCAGCCATCTCCTCGCGCACGGCGCGGGCGTAATCCATCGCGGCATCGGCGGCGGTCGGGTAGTATTCGTTCAACGCCTGCTGTGACATCGTGAAGGGGCCCGGAAGGGTGATCTTGATCTGCCGGTCCGTGTTCGCGCGCAGGAACTTCAGATCCTCAACCTCGATCGGACCGGTGCGGCGGATGGGGCCCGTGATGCGCGGCACCGGGACGGGCTTGCCCGAACGGGTCATCACCTCGGCGTAATTGTCCAGATCCAGCCCCTCCAGCGCGGTCGCAAAGCGGTTGGAATAGCTTTCCCGGCGGATCTCGCCATCGGTCAGGATGTCGAGACCCGCGCGCTCCTGGTCACGGATGGCGATCAGCGTGGCGTCGTCCTGGGCCTGTTGCAGCCTGTCCTCGGGGATGCGCCACAACTCCTTCGCACGGGTGCGCGGCGGGAACTGACCCTTGAGCTTTTCGCGGTCGATCAGCCAGTCGGGCTGGCAATAGGATCCGACAAGAGAAGTTGGGAACAGCATTTGTATCCTCACGATTTCAGGGGTTATCAGCCCGACAAGACAGGGGCGGCGCCTCAGCCGCCAAGAACCGATTGCAGCACCGGAAAGCGCCGGATTTCATGGGCGATATGCGAAGCCGCCTCGCGCAGGGCGGGAAGGCGGTCGCGGACCAGGTCTTCGGCGGTCACCATCCCGGTATAGCCCGACGTGTTCAGCGCCGCGATCGTCTGGCCTCTGGTGTCGCGGATCGGCACGGCCAGGGCGGTGATCCCGTAATCCAGCTGATCGACCGTCGTGGCCCAGCCTTCGGCGCGCACCCGATCCAGGATCCCGGCCATCTCCGACTTGTCGGTGACGGTCTTTTCGGTCATCGCGGTCAGGGTGGCCTCCGCCAGCCAGGCATCGCGGCTGTCCTGCGGCAAGGCGGCCAGCAGGACGCGCCCGATCGCGGTGCAATGCGCCGGATAGCGCGCCCCCGGCACCGCCGCCGCGCGCCGGGCGCGCTGGACCGAGACATGTGCGACATAGATCACGTCGTCGCCCTCCAGCGTCCCGACAGAGGCCGCATCTCCGAAACGGTCGACCAGCCCGCGCAGGTCGGGTTGCAGGACCTCGTCGAAGCGGGCCGAGAAATGGAAGGCCGAACCCAGGGTCATCACCTTGGGCCGCAGGAAGAACACCTTGCCCGCCTTGCCCACGTAGCCCAGCGCCTGCAGCGTGATCAGCGACCGGCGCGCGGCGGCGGGCGACAGGCCCACGCGCCGGGCGATCTCGGAGAGCGTCATCGCGGCATGATCGGCGTCGAACGCCTCGAATATGCCGATGCCCTTGGCCAGGGCCTCGACGAACTCGGCAGGTCTGGGAGCGCCGCCGGACATGTGGCTCAGCCGGTCGGGGCCAGCACGAAATCGAAATCAACGATGGCCTCGGGCATCCG
>CAZNMV010000293.1:0-4612 GCA_964573835.1 uncultured Aestuariivita sp.
CTATGTCTCGCTCGGCTTCGGAGAGGTCGCCAAGCTTGACGCCGCGACCGGCCAGGTGATCTGGCGACAGCAGCTCGACGCGACCGGCAGCGGCAGCCCCACGGTTGCCGGCGGCCTTCTCTATCTGGTCGCGGGCGACGATACCGGCTGGGCGCTGCGCACCGATACCGGGCGGATCGCCTGGCAGCTTTCGGCGACGCCGTCGCCCGCCAACATCCTTGGCGCGCCCGCGCCGGCGGTGGCCGATGGTCTGGCCGTCTTCGCCTTCGGGTCCGGCGAACTGATCTCGGCCTTCCAGCAGGGCGGGCTGAGGCGCTGGAATGCCTCGGTCGCGGGGCAGCGCACGGGCCGCGCCATATCGCGTTATTCCGACGTGACCGGGGCCCCGGTCGTGGTGGGCGACGTGCTTTATGCGGGCAACCATTCCGGGCGGCTCGTCGCCTTTTCGATGGGCAATGGTGAACGGCTCTGGACCGCGCGCGAAGGCGCGCTGAGCCCGGTCTGGCCCGCAGGCGACAGCATCTTCGCGGTGAGCGACCGCAACGAGCTGATCCGCTTCGACGCTGAGACGGGGGCGCCCATCTGGCGCGTGGAACTGCCGGGCTTCGTGCGTGACAAGCCGCGCAGCCGGGCCGAGATCTTCGCCCATTACGGCCCAATCCTTGCCGGTGGCCGGTTGGTGGTGGTGTCGAATGACGGGCTCATGCGGTCCTTCTCGCCCGAGAACGGGGCGCTTGTGTCCACGATCGAGGTGCCGGGTGGTGCGACCACCGGTCCGGTCGTGGCGGGGGGCACGCTTTACGTCGTCAACACCCGCGGTCAGCTTCTGGCTTTCCGTTAGGCCCGCGATAGGCTAGACCGCGCGCCTGACCAACGCGGAACCCGTGAACGCAAATGTCCTTTACCCTCGCCATCGTGGGGCGGCCCAATGTGGGCAAGTCGACCCTGTTCAACCGCCTCGTCGGCAAGCGCCTGGCGCTGGTCGATGACCAGCCGGGCGTGACGCGCGACCTGCGCGAAGGGGCCGCGCGCCTGTCGGACTTGCGCTTCACCGTGATCGACACCGCCGGCCTGGAAGAGGCGACCGACGACAGCCTGCAGGGCCGCATGCGGCGGCTGACCGAACGGGCCGTGGACATGGCCGATGTGTGCCTGTTCATGATCGACGCCCGCATAGGCGTGACCCCGGCGGACGAGGTCTTCGCCGAGATCCTGCGCCGCCGCGCCGCGCGCGTGATCCTTGTCGCCAACAAGGCCGAGGGCCGCGCGGGCGAGGCGGGCGCGATGGAGGCCTATTCGCTGGGTCTGGGCGAGCCGGTGCCGCTGTCGGCCGAACACGGCGAAGGGCTGACCGATCTTTACGACGCGCTGCGCCCCATCGCCGATGCCTTCACCGAACGCGCGGCGCGCGACGATGACGAAGCCGCGCCCGACACCGATGTCGACCTGCCCGAGGATGACGGCAGCGACGACAGCGACGCCCCGGCCGAGATCCGCATGCCGACCCTGGCCCGGCCGCTGCAGGTGGCCGTAGTGGGCCGGCCCAATGCCGGCAAGTCCACGCTGATCAACCGCATCCTTGGCGAGGATCGCCTGCTGACGGGCCCCGAAGCCGGGATCACCCGCGACGCCATCTCGATCCCCATTGCCTGGGACGGGGTGCCCATGCGCATCTTCGACACGGCCGGCATGCGCAAGCGCGCCCGCGTGCAGGAAAAGCTCGAAAAGCTCTCGGTTTCGGACGGTCTGCGCGCGGTGCGTTTCGCCGAGGTGGTGGTCGTCCTTCTCGATGCCGCCATCCCGTTCGAGACACAGGATCTGCGCATCGCCGATCTGGCCGAACGCGAGGGCCGCGCGGTGGTGATCGCGGTCAACAAGTGGGACCTCGAGGACGACAAGCAGGACAAGCTGCGCGCGCTCCGCGCCGCCTTCGAGAAGCTTCTGCCGCAACTGAAGGGCGCACCGCTGGTCACCGTGTCTGCGGTCACGGGCAAGGGGCTCGACCGGCTGCATGCGGCGATCGTGCAGGCCTACCGCGTCTGGAACGCGCGGGTGTCGACCGCGCGGCTCAACCGCTGGCTGGCGGGCATGATCGAACAGCATCCGCCCCCCGCGCCGCAGGGCCGCCGGATCAAGCTGCGCTACATGACGCAGGCCAAGACCCGGCCGCCGGGCTTCGTCGTCATGTGCAACCAGCCCGACAAGCTGCCCGAGGCCTATGTGCGCTATCTCGTGAACGGGCTGCGGAACGATTTCGACATGCCCGGCACGCCGATCCGGCTGACGCTGCGCGGCCAGGGCGACCGCAACCCCTACAAGGGCCGCCGCAGCCGCAATGCGGGGGCGCTGAAAAAGCATCTTGGCCCGCGCAAGGGCTGACGAAAGCGTTTCTTGCCCCGGAGCGGGGAAAGAGACTGAATGCCATGTCAAATCTTGTTCTGATCAGTGAATAATCCTATGTCGGAAACAGCGCCCCGGGGCGGGGTGAACCAACGGGGGAAGACATGAACTTGCGGGATTTCACGCGCAAGTATTGCGAAAAAGACAACCGCATCGCGGCGGCAAGCTACTTTGGCACCTTCGCGGTCTATTTCGGTTCGCTCTGGCTGGCGATCGCCTTCCGCGACGCTTGGGCGGTGATGATCCCGGCGGGCATCGTGCATGCCTTCGCCTCGGTCCGGCTCTATGTGCTGCAGCACGACACCGGGCACCTGTCTCTCTTCGAGACGCGGCTGCAGAACACGCTCGCGGGCATCGCGCTGTCGCCCTTCACCTTCGCGCCCTACGAGGTGATGAAACAGAACCACAACCTGCACCATGCGGGCACCGGCAATCTCGACCACCGCGAGACGGGCGAGATCCACACCATGACGCTGCGCGAATGGGAGGCCGCGGATGGCGTGACGCGCCTGCGCTACCGGCTCTACCGCAATCCCTTCATCCTGATCCCGGCGGGCGCGCTGTTCACCTATTTCATCCGCTACCGCTGGCCCAAGAACACCACGCGCTTCGGTGTGGCCGCGGTGCTTGCGCATAACGCGATGGTTCTGGCCTGGGTCGGCACGCTCTGGCTGCTCGCGGGCTGGCCGGGGCTGGCGGTCTATCTGACCTTCGCCTTCCTCGGCGGCATGATCGGCGTCTTCCTTGTCTATCTGCAGCATAATTTCGAGGATACCTACTGGGACCGCCGCCCGCATCTCGACCCGCAGCTGGCGGCGTTGCAGGGGTCGTCCACGCTCGATTTCGGGCATTGGTTCGATATCGCGGTGGCCAACATCACCTGCCACGACCTGCACCACTTCAATGCCAACATCCCCAGCTACCGCCTGCGTCAGGCGCGCTATGCGCTGCCTGAAGAGGTGGCGCCCCGCCGCATCGGCTTCATCGAGGCTGTGCGGTCGCTGAACCTCAAACTCTGGGACGAGGAGGCGCAGCGATTGGTGCCCTTCCCGAAGGAAGCGGCGCGGCGCATGGAAGGGGTGGAGGCGTAGGGGGGCTTTGCCACCCTCGGCCCTGACGGGCCTCACCCCCCAGGATATTTGGGGCGAGAGGAAGACAGGGGCGCGGTGTTCAGGCGCGCGGGATGGTCATGGCGCGGATGGCGAGAAGGCCGATGATGGCCGCGCCCGCAAGTGCCAGGATCGCCACCAGAAGCTGCGCCTGCCCGAGGTTGTTGACTGCCGCCGCCACCAGCGCCCCGACCACCGCGATCCCGTAGTCCGGCACGCCTTCGAGCGCCACCTGCACGGCGCCCGCCAGCACCGTGGCCACGATCAGGCACAGGATCGCTGCCTGCACCTCGCCCATGACGCCCCAGCCCGCCAGCACCAGCCCCACCGCCACGCAGGAGGCCGCCGAGAGCCACCCGGCATAGAGCCCGATCGGCGCGCGCGCCCACCAGCGGTCGAGAAGGGGCGCGGCGAAAAGTGCCTTCAGCGCCGGGATCAGCATGGCCCAGATCAGCACCGCCGCCGCGAAGGCCGAGAGCTTCGCCACCGGCAGCCAGCTGGCCCCGACCGCGAGGCTCAGCGCCAGCCAGGGCCGCATCTCGGCCCAGTCGGGCGCCGTGGCGCGGGCGGCAAGACCGTAGAGCGCGGAGGCGATGAGGCCGAGATAGATCAGCGCCCAGATCGCGAAGGCATAGCCCGCGGGCTGGACGGCCGGGTCGTCCTGCGGGATCGGGAACTGGTCGGGGGCGAAGCCGCCGAAATCGGGCACAGCGAGGCTCGAGGCCCCGAAGGCCAGTGCCGCCAGCGCCACCGCGACGGCCCAGAGGCGCATGCGCGCCTCGGCGCTCATGCCAGCAGCGTGCCTTCGGCGGTCAGCCGCGTGCGGCCCCCCAGATAGGGATGCAGTGCGGCGGGCAGGGTGACCGATCCGTCCGCCTCCTGCCCGTTTTCCAAGACCGCGATCAGGCAGCGCCCGACGGCAAGGCCCGATCCGTTCAGCGTATGAACGAATTCCGGCTTGCCGCCCCCCGCTGGCCGGAAGCGCGCATTCATTCGCCGCGCCTGGAAATCGCCGCAGGTGGAGACCGAGGAGATCTCGCGATAGGTGTTCTGGCCGGGCAGCCAGGCTTCGATGTCATAGGTGCGGCGCGCGCCGAAGCCCA
>CAZNMV010000294.1:0-1544 GCA_964573835.1 uncultured Aestuariivita sp.
TGGACGAGGCCGAAGGCCGCACCTTCTGTGAATGGAAAGGGGTGGCGCGGTATTTCGACGTGGTGGTCGACGGGGCGCGCGCACAGCGCGCCGCGTGGAGCTATGACCGCCCGGGCGCCGCGTTCCGCCAGATTGCGGGTCATGTCGCCTTCTATCCGGGCCTCATGACCGCCTGTCATGTCGGAAACGCCCGCGTCCTGCCCCAACCGGGCGATTTCTACGGCGGCTGGATCACGCCCAATCTCGCAGGCCGGATCAAGGGCGCGCCCGGCACGCGCCATTGGTGATCGCGACCTGACCTGGATCAATGACGGCACAGGGCCGCGCGCGGCATGTTCGAGCCCACACTTGACGGAGCAGAGACCCATGTACAGCAACATCCTTGTCCCGATCGCCTTCGAGGGCGACCGCGCGATCACACCGGCACTCACCATCGCCCGCCGCCTGGCGGCCGATGATGCGACGATCACGCTTCTGCACGTGATGGAACAGCTGCCGGGTTACGCGATCAGCTATCTTCCCGCAGGCTACCGGGACGAGGCGAAGGCGGCACTCAAGGCCGAGCTGTCTGCGCTGGCCGACAGCGTGCCGGGCGCCAGCTCGGCCCTGATCGAAGGGCATTCGGGGCGTTCGATTCTCGACTGGGCCGATGCGCATGGGGTCGATCTGATCGTGATCGCGTCGCACCGGCCGGGCATGCAGGACATTCTTCTGGGATCGACGGCTTCGCAGGTGGTGCGCCACGCGGCCTGCGCCGTCCACGTCGTGCGATGAGAGGCCGTGCATGGCTTGCGCTGGCGGTCCTTGCCGGCCTTGCGGCGGGACCGGTCATGGCGCAGGGCCGGGACTGGGCGGGACTGGACGCCGCCCAGACGGCCCGCGTCGCCGAAGACCTGCGCGATGACCTGTCCACCTGCGCCGAGGTGCCGGAGGCCTTTGTCCATGACTGCGTGCGCGCCGCCGCGCGCCATGCGGCACGGAAACTGTCGAACAACGCCGCCTATTGGGAGGTGGAGGTCGCGCTTACACGGATCAGCCGCAGGCTGGATCAGTGGGTGCGGTCGGTCGAAGACCCCGCTGGCGCGCGACTGTCCCATGACGGCACGCGCCTGCGCGCGGTGACCGCCGCGGCGATACCGGAACTCAACGCGCTCACCCTCACGCTGATCGAGGAGGCGCGTGCCTACATTCTGAATGCCGCCCCCGAAGAGCTGCCCTATTTCCTGCCCATCGCCGCGGCGCTGGAAACGCTGCGCTGATCCGGGATGCCTTTGCATGCCAGACCCGTTCCGCCCTAAGCTGGACCGATCTGACAGGGAGGCCGTCTTGACCGAAGGACCCGACCGTGACCTTGCCGCGCTGCGCGCGGAACTGGAAAAGCTGAACAGCCACAGGTTCATCCGGCTGCACAATTCCCTGCCGCGGCTTCTGGCCTTCAACTTCGCGCGCGGGCTGGCCTTTGGCCTTGGCACCGTGGTGGGCGCATCGCTGCTGCTGTCCGTGGTGGTCTGGTCGCTGGGGCAGATCGACTTCATCCCGGTGAT
>CAZNMV010000294.1:1554-4571 GCA_964573835.1 uncultured Aestuariivita sp.
GAATGGGCCAGCGAGATCGCCCGCGAAATCGATGCCGGGCGCAGAAACTGACGCGATATCGCGTCAGGTGCCCAATTTCTGCCCCATTGATCTGTTTACCATCCTGTCGACGCGGGAGGTTCCGCGACCGTACCCGCCTGCCGTAACCAGTCACCGCAACACGTTTCCGTTTCATGTCCTCTCTCAGCAACCCGTCCCCGCACCGCGCCCTGCGCGAAAACTCTCCGATCGGCCACTGGTCCGACCGGCTGGGCCACATCATGTGGTGCCAGATAAGCAGGCTGATGCAGATCGGCCGGGTGGACCGGCGGATCGCCCGGCTGGCCACGAACAGGCCGAACCGCCTGTGGCGGCGGATGGCGCGACTGGATGCCCGGATCGAGACGATCCTCGCGGATCACCGCAGGGGCACCGCGCGGCTGTCGCGGCTGCAGTCCGAAGGTCTCCACCTGCAGGACGAAACCGTCCTGCACGCCGAGTATGACCGGCTCGGCCGCCTGCTGGCGCGCGTCGCACAGACCGAGACGCATGCCCTGGCGCTGCAGGCCCGGATCGAGGGCGGCCGGATGGCGGGCGCCAAACGGCGCGACCTGCGCGCGGCGCTGACCGCACACAGGGCCCGCCTGACCGATACGTCGCGGGCGCTGCGGCTTCTTCATGTCGAGGTCTCCGCCCATCTGGTCGAGTTCCGCTGAGCACCCTTGCCGAGCAGGTCGCCCTGCCTTAGCTGGCGGGGCATGACCGATCTTTCCCTTGCCGCCCGCGCAGGCCTGCCCGCCGACCTCCAGGTCCTGCTGCGTGACCTGCCGCGCGCCGACTGGCCCGGTCATCCCCAGTTCGCCGGGCTTGTCCAGTTCTGGCTCGACCGTCACGGGATGTTCCGGCAACTGCTCGATCTGCTGCAGACCGACCAGCGCGCCCTTGCCGACCGGCGGATCGACCCGCAGGCCTATGCGCCGCGCCTGTCGCGGTTCGGGTCCATGCTGCTGGGCGAGTTGCACGGCCACCACCAGATCGAGGATCAGCACTATTTCCCCCGCCTCGCCCGCATCGACACGCGGCTGCAACGCGGGTTCGATCTGCTCGACGCCGACCACCATGCGATGGACGCGGCGCTTCATGATCTGGCCGAAGGCGCGAACGCGGTCCTGAAGGGCGGCCCGGCGGGCGCGTTCGGCGACAGCCTGGACGCCTTCGCGCGCCTTCTCGACCGTCATCTGACGGATGAAGAAGACCTGATCGTGCCGGTGATCCTGCGCAGCGGCTTTCGCGGCTGATGCCGCCTGACCTGCCGCATTTCCGGGCGGTCACGCCGGGACTTGCTGAATCCTTGTGCAACGCTAACCTTCGAACAGGACGACGCTGCCATTCGACATTCCCCCTGAGGCTGGGTCGCTTACACACGCGCCTCAGTCGACGGACGCAAAACCAGAGGAGGTTCCCTTGCTCCACCGTTCTTTCCTGATCGCCGCCGGGCTTTTCGCCGCATCGGCCGCCACCGCCCAGACGCAATTGTCCTTCGCGCTCGACTGGCGCTTCGAGGGGCCTTCCGCACCCTATTTCCTGGCTGTCGACAACGGCCATTTCGCGACCGAAGGTCTGGATGTCACGATCGAAGCCGGGGACGGATCGGTCAACACCATCCCCAAGATCGCCACCGGCGCCTTTCCCATCGGGTTCGGCGACATCAACACGGTAATCCGCTTTCTCGACCAGAACCCGGGCGCGCCGGTCACCGCCGTCATGATGGTCTACGACAAGCCCGCCTTCGCGATCGTGGGCCGCAAGTCGCTGGGCGTCGAAGCGCCGAAGGACCTTGAAGGCCGCGTGCTGGGCGCCCCGCCCCCCGATGGCGCATGGGCGCAGTTCCCCGCCTTCGCGACCGCCAACAACCTCGACGTCGCGGCGATCACCGTGGAACCGCTCGGCTTTCCCACGCGCGAACCGATGCTGGCCGAAGGCAAGGTCGCGGCCGTCACGGGCTTTTCCTTCTCGTCCGTCCTGAACCTCAAGCGCCTTGGCGTGCCGGCCGATGACATCTCCAACATCCTGATGGCCGATCACGGGCTGGAACTTTACGGCAACGCGATCCTCGTCAACACCGATTGGGCGGCCGAGAACGGCGAAACCATTGAAGCCTTCCTGCGCGCGGTCGCCAAGGGCTGGATGGACGCCGCCGCCGATCCGGCCGCGGGCATCACCGCGCTGGTCGCACGCAACCCTGCCGCCGACCCGGCGCTGGAACAGGAACGCCTGCAGATGGCGCTCGACCAGAACGTGCTGACCGACTGGGTCAAGGCCAACGGCATGGGCGGGATCGACACCGCGCGCATGGAACGCGCCCTGGTCCAGATCGGCCAGACCTACGAGTTCCGCAACGCACCGGATGCGGGCCTTTACTTCACCGACGCCTATCTGCCCGAGGGCGGGTTCAAGGTGAACTGACACGCAAGACCGGCGCGGCGGGATCACCGCCGCGCCACCCCCGGGGGAAAGCCCATGACCAACCTCATCGAGATCAAGGGCGTGCGCCACGCCTACCGCACCGACAGCGGCCCGCTTCCGGTTCTGGACGGGCTGGACCTGTCCGTGCCCGAAGGCGGCTTTGTCGCGGTTGTCGGGCCGTCAGGCTGCGGCAAGTCCACGCTAACGCGGCTGATCGCAGGGCTGATGAAACCGGATCAAGGCGAAGTCTGGCTGCACGGCGCGCGCGTCACCTCGCCCCGCGCGACGGTGGGGATGGCCTTTCAGAACCCCGTCCTGCTGGAATGGCGAACGATCCTGAAGAACGTGCTTCTGCCGCTCGAGATCGTTCCGACGAAACTGACCAAGGCGCAGGCGGAAGAGCGGGCGCGCCACCTTCTCGACCTTGTCGGTCTCAAGGGCTTCGAGGACAAGCGCCCCTCCGAGCTGTCGGGCGGCATGCGCCAGCGCGCCTCGCTGTGCCGGGCGCTGATCCACCAGCCCGAGGTGCTGATCCTCGACGAACCCTTCGGCGCGCTCGACGCCTTCACGCG
>CAZNMV010000295.1:0-4567 GCA_964573835.1 uncultured Aestuariivita sp.
CGCCTCCCGGCGCCCCCGCACCCGACAGCGTGGCGCCCATGGCCGGCGCGACCAATACGGCGGCCGCACCCGTTGTCGGCGGCGCGACGCAGCTTGCCCAGCCGACCGCGCCCACCGGCACCGCCAGCGGGCCCTCTACCATCGCGCAGGTGCCCGCGGCCCGGCCCACCGCCGCGCCCGCCCCGGCCCCCGCCGGAGCCCAGGCGCAGGCCTCGATCGCCACCGAACCCTCCCAGCCCAGAGCACCCGCTGTCTCGGAAAGCTCGGGCTTCGTCACCGAAGCCCCGGCAGAAGACCCGCCAGCCGAGGTAACCGCGCCGGACGTGACCGCACCGGACGAGACCGCGCCCCGCACCGCCGCGCTCCCTCAGGCCGGCACTGATGCGACCACCGCCCCAACCATCGGCACGCCGGTGACCCCGCTCACCGACCGTGCGCCCGGCGCGTCCTCCCGGCTGCCGGTGGCAGGGGCCGCGGCCCCGGTTCAGACCGCCCCCGCGCAGGAAGAGGCCGCTCCGGCGGGTGATAGTCCTCCGATCCGCCGCTATGCCGTGCCTTTCGACAACCCCGAAGCGAAACCGCTCATGGCGATCGTGCTGATCGATGATCCCGCTTCGGTCGGGGCCGAGGCGCTGGCCAACTTCCCCTATCCGCTTACCTTCGCCATCGACCCGACCGACCCCGAGGCTGCCGCCAAGATGGTGCGCCACCGCGCTGCCGGGTTCGAGGTCATGGCCCTTGTCGATCTCGACCCCGCTGCCGCGCCGCAGGATGCCGAAACGGTGCTCGCCGCCACCTTCGCGGAACTGCCGGAAGCGGTCGGCCTGCTCGAAGGGCTTTCGGGCGGCATCCAGGGCAACCGCCCCCTGTCGGATCAGGTGACCGAGATCCTGCGTGACGGCGGCTATGGCCTCATCACCCAGGCCAACGGGCTCGACACCGTGCAGAAGCTCGCCCTGCGCGACGGCGTGCCGGCGGCGGTCGTCTTCCGCGATTTCGACGGCGCGGGCCAGACGCCCACCGTGATGCGCCGCTTCCTCGATCAGGCGGCGTTCCGGGCGGGGCAGGGCGATGCGGTGGTGATGCTGGGCCGCGTGCGCCCAGACACGGTCAGCGCGCTTCTGCTCTGGGGTCTGCAGGACCGCGCCGCGCAGGTGCAGCTTGCACCCGCCTCCGCCGTCCTGACCGCGGGCCTGCCCGGGGAGTAACGCTCAGGCGTTGCCCGTCCGGGCAAAGCGCGCTGCATCCGCCGACGCGCGGCGGATCGCGTTCGATTTGTGAACCGTTTCCTCGTATTCCGCCTGCGGGTCGCTGTCGAAGACCACGCCGCCGCCCGCCTGAATATAGAGCGTTTCGTCCTTCACCACGGCTGTCCGCAGCGCGATGCACATGTCCATGTCGCCGCCCGCGCTGAAATAGCCCACGCCGCCGCCATAGACGCCGCGCTTTTCGGGCTCCAGCTCGTCGATGATCTGCATCGCGCGCACCTTGGGCGCGCCGCTGACCGTGCCCGCAGGCATGCCCGCAAAGAACGCATCCAGCGCGTCGCAGCCCTCGGCCAGTTCGCCCACCACGTTCGACACGATGTGCATGACGTGGGAATAGCGCTCGATGATGAACTGTTCCGTCGGGCGCACCGTCCCAATCTTCGCGACCCGCCCCACATCGTTGCGCCCCAGATCGAGCAGCATCAGATGCTCGGCCAGCTCCTTGGGATCGGCCAGCAAATCGGCCTCGAGCGCGCGGTCCTCTTCCGGCGTAGCACCCCGGCGCCGCGTGCCCGCGATGGGCCGGATCGTCACCTCGCGCCCGAAGACGCGGACAAGGATTTCCGGGCTCGCCCCGATCACCTGGAAGCCGCCGAAGTTGAAATAGAACATGAAGGGCGACGGGTTCGTCCGCCGGAGCGAACGGTAGAGCGCGAAGGGCGGCAGCGGAAAATCCTGCGCCCAGCGTTGCGAGGGCACGACCTGAAAGATGTCGCCCGCGCGGATGTAGTCCTTGGCCTTCTCGACCGCCGCGCGGTAGCCTTCAGGCGTGAAGTTCGACACCGGCTCGCCCGGTTCCGCCGCCTCGCCCAGATTGCGGCTGGTGCCGGGCAGGCCCCGGTCCAGATCGCGCACCGCGTCCATCACCCGTTCGGCCGCCTGCGCATAGGCCGCGCGTGCCGACAGCCCGCCACCGGCCCAGGCAGGGGACACGACCGTCACCTCGCCCTTGACCCCGTCCAGCACGGCGATGACCGACGGCCGGATCATCACCGCATCGGGCAGGCCCAGCGGGTCGGGGTTCACGTCGGGCAGGTGTTCGACATGGCGCACCATGTCGTAACCCAGATATCCGAACAGCCCCGCCGCCGCCTGCGGCAGGCCCTCGGGCAGCGCGATGCGGCTTTCGGCGATGAGCGCGCGCAGCGACGCCAGCGGTGCCGCCGCCTCGTCCTCGAACCCCTCGGGATCGAACCGGGCCGAGCGGTTCAGCGACGCGGTCTTTCCCCGGCAGCGCCAGATCAGGTCGGGCTTCATCCCGATGATGGAATAGCGCCCGCGCACCTCGCCGCCGGTCACGCTTTCCAGCATGAAGGCGTTTTCCGCAGCACCCGTCAGCTTCAGCATCAGCGACACCGGCGTATCGAGATCGGCCGCCAGCCGCGTGAAGACGACCTGGTTCTCGCCCGCCTCATAGGCGCGGGCGAAGTCCTCGTATGACGGCGTCAGCGCCATTCACTGAAAGCTCGACAGGACCGCATTCAATGCGCGTTCATCCACCATGGGTGCCGCGCGCAGGCGCACATCGCGCAGATACTCCTGGAACAGCGCCTCGGCCAGCGTCTGGTCAAGCTCGGTCTGCAGCGCATCGGCAAGGCGGCCCATGTCGCCCGTGCGGTCGGCGGGTTCGACGCGGTCGAGCCGCACGATGGTCACGATGCCGCCCGCCGGAATGACCCGCAGGTCGCCTTCCTCCATCTCGAAGACCTGCGCCATGAAGTCCGGCGGCGTGCCTTCGACAAAGGCCGACCGCGTCAGCGCGCGCTCAGTGCGCACCGGCAGGCCCGCCGCTGCGAAATCCCCGGTGGTGGCAAGGCCTGCGACGATCCCCGTCGCCTGCGCGGCCAGCGCATCCTGAATGCGCGCGCGTTCGAGGTCTTCGGCCACGCTGGGGCGGGCCTCCTCGAAGGGTTCGGGCCGGGGCGGCAGCACCTCGTCCACGCGGATCGCGAACAGGCTGCCGTCTTCCAGGAATGCCGTTTCGGGGAAATCGTCCGTGCCCGCCGCAGCCGCCGCCTGACGGAAGGCCGCATAGGCGGCGATGCCTTCAAAGCTCTGGTCCGACCAGTCGGTGCGCTCCAGCCCCATCGCCGTCTCTTCGGCCAGTTCCTCGAGCGTGGCACCCCCCGCCAGCATGTCCTCGATCGGCTGCGCCTGCGCCTCGATCGCGCGGCGGGCGCGGTCCTGTGCCAGTTCTTCGCGCAGATCCGCGCGCGCTTCTTCGAATGTGACTTCCTGCGCCGCGAGCACGGCGTTCACCCGGAAGAGCGCAGGCCCCAGATCCGACGGCAGCGGTCCGACCACGTCGCCCGCCTCGGCCGCGAAAACGGCGGTGCCCGCATCGCCCAAATCCCCCTCGGCCACGTCGCCCATGTCCACATCCGACAGGTCGAGCCCGCGCTGATCCACCAGCAGCTCGAAGGTCGTGCCGCCGACCTGCAACTGCGCCGCGGCGTCCTGCGCGGCGGTCTCGTCCGCGAAGACCAGCCGTTCGACCAGCCGCCGTTCGGGCTGCACGAAGTCGGCCAGCCGCGCGTCATAGGCTTCGCGCAGGGCGGTCTCGTCCACCTCGACCTCGTCCAGCATCATGTCGGGCGTGAGCACCACATAGGTGATGCGCTTGGTCTCGGGCAGGGTGTAACCGCCGGTATTCGCGTCATACCAGGCGCGTTCTTCGGCTTCTGTCGCGGGGGGCAGGGGGTCGGCCAGCGCCTCGGCTCCAAGCCGCGCCCAGGTGAAGCTGCGCCGCTGGCCAAGATACTCCACGATCACATCGGTCAGCGTCGCGGGCATCGCCGCGCCCCCGATGACGGCCGCCTGCACCAGCGTGCGCGCGGCCTCGCGCCTTAGGTCGGCTTCGAACTCGGCCTCGGTGATCCCCGCCTGTTGGAGCGAGAAGCGATAGGCCTCGCGGTCGAAACTGCCGTCCAGCCCTTGGAAGGCGCGGATCGACACGATCTCGCGCTGAAGGTTCTGGTCGCCGATCGACAGGCCAAGCGACGCGGTCTCGCTGTCAAGCGAGGCCAGCGTGATCAGCCGCCCCAGCACCGCCTGGTCGATCCCCATGGCGCGCACCCGGTCCATCGGCAGCGCCTGCCGGGTCTGTTGCTGGAACGCGTTGATCTCGCGCTGCAATTCGCGCGCATAGGCATCTACGGCGACGGTTTCGTCGCCCACCCGCGCGATGGTGCGCACCGTGCCCGACAGGCTGGTTGCGCCGAAGCCAGCAAGGCCCACGAACAGAAGACCCAGAAGGATCCAGACGAAGGTCTTCGAAAGGCTGGAACGCGCGGCCATGA
>CAZNMV010000296.1:0-4566 GCA_964573835.1 uncultured Aestuariivita sp.
TCCCGAAGGCGTCGATGGGGATAACGTAGGCATTATTGGCACTTTCATGCCAGCAGAAAACCTGCAGATCTTCGGGCACTACAGCCGCGAGAAATATAGCGCGGGGATTCTGGACATATCTCTTTCCGCTATAGGCGCAGAGTACAAGTTCGAAAGCGGTTGGTCAGTGTTCGGCGCATTCTCGGCGATTGACATCGCCAATAGTCCGGTGTCCGTTCGTCAGACATCTATCGGTGTGTCCTATGATCTTGCGCAGCATGGGATGCCGGGGATTGTCTCTCTTGATTGGAATGATACCGATTTTGGTGTGTTGGGCTTGGACCAAAAAATTGTCAGTTTGGGCTGGACCATCCCGTTTGGTGGCGCTGCTGCTGCCCCGCAAACCTGCACGATGAGCAATGCGCGAGGCAAGAACCGCTCAGCCTTGGCAGCCAATCAGGAATGCAGCCTGTTGGGCTTCTTTTAACTGGATCACTCCCCGCTAAGATTGTAAGTCTCGGAATTGGGCGGCTGCACTGCGCGGGTAACGAGATACAGACATCAGCATATGCGCCCGCGCACGGGTTTCGCGGGCGTATTTTCCACTTGTGGCTTGTGCAAGCGCACCTTCGAAGTCTGGGACGTCTGATCAAGAACGAAGCCCAGCCCGGGGGCTTCGAGCAATAGTCTAGTCGCAAGGGAACGTCGGCTGATCCGCAAAAAGGGCAGATCACTCACCTAAAATTGCCCAAACCAAGCGGAACGGTCCAGATGAGCTCTCTCAAGAATGATAAAGACGGGAACCGCCTCCCCCCCCGCATCGGCAGTCTGTCGCAAAAGCCCGTCTTCATCCCAAACGTCAGTGTTTCGCCGATGCCTGGCCAGTCACACGTGACCTACCCGGATGCGCGCAGCTTCCGCCAACGCTTCGGGCTGCTCGTGCCTGCCACCAACACGACCATGGAGCACGAGCTCTGGAGCATCATCTTCGCCAATCCCGACCGGGAAGGACTGGCAGGTGTCGGCCTGCATACGAGCCCGGTGCTGACACCCAAGCCGGATGTGAGTTCGGTGGAGGGCATCGAACAGTACAGATTGCAGTTCCTGGGCGGCGTGGAAGCCGCGTTGAAGTCGGCCCTTCTGGCGGCGCCGCAGTACATGATCATGGGCATGAGCCTGGAGCATATCGTTTCCGGGATTGAGCCGATCAAGGCGACGATGGCAAAGATCGAGCAATACTGCGATCTTTCCTGGGCGACCTGGCATGATGCTGTGAAGGCCGCGCTGGACTGCTACGGGGCAAGACGAATTGGTCTTCTCACACCATTTGAGCAGACAGGAAATGCCTCTGCGACCCGTATGTTCGAGGACCTGGGTTTCGAAGTCATTGCCAGCCATGGTTTTGCCTGTGGAAACACACAGCACATCGCGCATATTCCTGACTGGGCCAAGGAGAAAGCCGTCATGGAAATGGCGACTTCGCAGAACAAGCTTGACGCCATTGTCCAATGCGGCACCAACATGGGCATGATCGATGTCACCCAGAAACTTGAACCCATAATCGATATTCCAATACTTGGCATCAATTCGGTATGTTTCTGGTATGCTTTGCGAGAAAGCGGTTTCTGCGGACCGTTGCGCGGCGGCGGGCGTTTGCTGCGGGACTTCTGATCTGGGTTCATCTACAGTGCCGCAACAGCTGTGAACCTGATTTGCCCGACATTCCGGCCCTGACGATGTCACCGCCAAACCGCCGAATTCCACATCCGCGACGCATGACAGCAATGGGGTAAGGGCCTCGCGTCTCCCGGCGGACGGACGCGGGAATGCCCAGACCCCCCGTACCCCTTGACCCCATCCCCCGGCGGGCGGACAAAACGGCATGGCCCCCTCCCCTTCGCCGCTGGCGCGGTTCATCCTTGCCCACAACACGGTCCTGCTGGCCGTCATGCTGGCGCTGTTCGCAGCACTCGCCGCAGGGGTCGTCTGGCTGCGCTTCTCATCCGACAACGCCAATTTCTTCGGCCGCGACAACCCCGATTTCCAGCTGATCCGCCAACTGGAAGACACCTATGCCGGCACGTCGAGCGTGATGATCATGCTCGTGCCGCCCGAAGGGTCCGAATTCGCGCCAGCCACGCTCGAGGCCGTGCGGCGGGTGGCGGAGGACGCGTGGTTCACGCCTTACGTGCTGCGGGTCGATGCGGCCACGAATTACAGCCATTCCCGCGCCGAGGGCGACGAGATCTTCGTCGAACCCCTCATCCCCGAGGGCGCGCCGGTGACCGAGGCCATAGCCGACCGCTTTGCCGCGATCGCGCCGGCTGAACAGGCCCTGCGCAACCGCCTGATTGCGCCGCGGGGCAGCGCCTATGGGATCTCGGTGGAGATCGTGCTGCCCGCGGACCGACCTGAAGCGCGCCACGAGCTGAGCGATTGGGTGCGGGCGAAAAGCGCGGACTGGGCCGCCGATTATCCCGGCTTCGATATCCGCGTGACGGGGCCGGTCTTCGGCGGATTGACGCTGTCACAGGCGGCGAAAGACGATGTGGTCACTCTGGTACCCATCGCCTTTGTCGTGGCGATCGCGATTCTCGCCTTCTTCCTGCGGTCCCCGCGCGCCGTGCTGGCCTGCACGGCCGTCGTGGGGCTGGGGACGGTCGCCACCTTCGGGATCGCCGGGTGGATGGGGATCGAACTGACCGCGGGCACGGCGATCAGCCCGCTGGCGGTGATGGTGCTGACCTCGGCGTCCTGCGTGCACATCGTTCTGGCCTGGACGCGCGCGCTGGAAACCGGCACCGCCCAAGAAGCGACGGCGCAGGCGCTGTCGCTGAACCTCGCGCCGGTGACGGTGGCGACGGTGACGACGTCGGTCGGGTTTCTCGGGCTCAACTTCGCCGACAGCCCGCCTCTGCGCGACATGGGCCGCGTGGTGTCGCTGGGGCTTCTCTTCGCGATGGGGCTTGTCTTCGTGCTCCTGCCCTTTGCGCTGAGGCGCAGCGGGCTGGCGCATGCGCGCCGCCGCCTGCCCTTGTCGCGCGAGGGGATGGAGCGCTTCGCCCGCTGGGTCTGGCGCACGCAGATTCTCTGGCTGGTGCTGTTTCCCGCGGGTCTGGCCGTGTCGGCCTTCGGCATCAAACGGATCGGCTTCGACGACAACCTGCTGCGCTATTTCAGCGACCACTACGAATTCCGCCGCGACACGGATGCGATCCAGGATCGGCTTGCGGGGATGGATTCGCTGCAGTTCTCGTTCACCGCGCCCGAAGGCGCGACGGTGTTCGATCCAGACTTCCTGCGCGACATCGACCGCTTCGGCGCCTGGCTCGAAACGCAGGAGGTGGTCGTCTCGACGCTTGCCATCACCGATATCGTCAAGCGCATGAACCGGTCGATGTCGGGCGACGACCCCGAAGCCTTCCGCGTCGCCGACACGCCCGAGGCGAATGCGCAGCTGATGATGTTCTACGAATTGTCGCTGCCGGTGGGGCTCGACCTCAACACGCAGATCGATGTGGACCGCACGCGCACCCGCGTCGTGGCCTTCCTGCGGGCCGGGCATTCCGACGACATCCGCGATCTGGCGCTGGCGGCCGAGGCGTGGATGGCCGACAACACCCCAGAGACGGTGGCCACCGCCGGGGGCTATTCGGTGGCGTTCTCGCGCATCACCGAACGCAACAACCGCCAGATGCTGTTGGGGCTGGTGCTGGTGCTGGCGCTGGTGTCGTTGATTCTGATGGCAACGATGCGCAACTTCCGCTTCGGCCTGATCAGCCTTGTGCCGAACCTCGTGCCCGCGATCCTCGCGTTCGGCTTCTGGGGGGTGACGTTCCGCGACGTGAATCTGGGCTCGACCGTGGTGACGACGATGACCTTCGGCATCGTGGTCGACGACACGGTGCATTTCCTGATGCACTACCTGCGCAGGCGGCGCGAAGGTCTGGCCCCCCAGGCCGCGCTGGAGCGGACTTTTGCCAGTGTCGGCGCGGCGATCCTGATCACCTCGATTGCATTGATCGCAGGATTTGCCATCATGGCCACGTCGGGGTTCACGATCAACCAGCACATGGGCGCACTCACCGCCATTGTGATCGTCTTCGCGCTGCTGGCGGACCTGCTGTTGTTGCCAAGCGTCATCCGGCTGTTCGAAAGGAAGTCCTGATGCGATTGATCGCCGTTCTCTTCGCTGCCTGCGCCTGCCTTGCCCTGCCCGCACTGGCCGAGACCGCCGCCGAGAAGGGCGAACGCATCGCCCGGGCGAGTTCCGAGGGCGAAAGCGGATTTTCCGATTTTACCGTCGAGGGCGAGATGATCCTCTTCAGCGCGCGCGGCGCCACCAGCACGCGGCGCTTCGGGATGCGCACGGTCGAGAACCCGACCGATGACGGGTCGCGGTCGCTGCTGATCTTCGAATGGCCGGGCGACATCCGCAACACCGCGCTTCTGACCCATTCCTTCGACCGCGCGGCCGATGACCAGTGGCTCTACCTGCCTGCCGTGGGCAAGGTGCGGCGGATTTCGGGATCGGGGCGCGCCGGGTCCTTCGTAGGCAGCGAATTCGCCTATGAAGACATGCTCGAC
>CAZNMV010000297.1:0-4544 GCA_964573835.1 uncultured Aestuariivita sp.
GAAGAAGTTGCCCCCCAGCGGATGCGCCGCACCCCCGGTCAGGACCTCGCCGCCCCTGGCGGTCACGTCACCCAGATGTTCGAGCACCTTGTCGATGGCGGCCGCGTTGATCAGCGGCCCGGTGGTGACACCGGCGGTCAGCCCGTCGCCGACATTGAGCTTTTCAACCGCTGCTTTCAGCTTTTCGGCGAAGGCGTCATAGACGCCCGCCTGCACGTAGATGCGGTTGGCGCAGACGCAGGTCTGGCCGTTGTTGCGGAACTTGCACAGCATCGCGCCTTCGACGGCGGCATCGAGATCGGCGTCGTCGAAGACGATGAAGGGGGCGTTGCCGCCAAGCTCCATCGAGCATTTCAGGACCTGGTCCGCCGCCTGGCGCAGCAGGATGCGGCCCACTTCGGTCGAGCCCGTGAAGGTCAGCTTGCGGATGCCGGGGTTTTCGCAGAACTCCTTGCCGATCTCGGAGGACCGCGACGAGGGCACGATGTTCAGCACCCCCGCGGGGATGCCCGCGCGTTCCGCCAGCACGCCCAGCACCAGCGCCGAAAGCGGCGTTTCCGCCGCCGGGCGCGCGACGAAGGCACAGCCCGCCGCCAGCGCCGGGCCGGCCTTGCGGGTGATCATCGCGTTGGGGAAGTTCCACGGCGTGATCGAGGCCGCCACGCCGATGGGCTGCTTCAGGACCATGATGCGCTTGTCGCGCTGATGGCCGGGGATCATCTCCCCGTAGATGCGCTTGGCCTCTTCGCCGAAGAATTCGATGAACGAGGCGCCATAGGCGATCTCACCCTTGGCTTCGGCATGGGGTTTGCCCTGTTCGGCGGTCAGGATCGTCGCGAGATCATCGGCATTGGCCATCATCAGGTCGAACCAGCGGCGCATGACGGCGGCGCGTTCCTTGCCGGTCCAGCGCGCCCAGTCCTTCTGGGCCGCCTGCGCCTGGTCGATGGCGTCGGCCACCTGCGCGCGGCTGAGATCGGCCACATCGGCGATGATGTCGCCGCGGGCGGGGTTCGTGACCGGGAAGGTGCCGTTGTCGCCGTCGATCCACTGGCCGCCGACATAGGCCCGGGTTTCCAGAAGCGTCGGATCCTTCAGGAGCGACTTGAGATCGGTGGTGGCGTCGAGCATGGTCAGTCCTCCGCGAATTTGCACTCGCAGAGGGAAACCAGTTGGGGCAGGCTTTGTCCAGCGCCAGATCGGGAGGAACGGGAATGGAGCTGGACGACGCCTATGCCAACGCGGCCTACATCGCGGGGGCGGAAGCCTATCCGCCGCGCTGGATGACCGAAGCGGCGGCCTTCCGCGATGCGCTGGGCGCGCGGGCCGATCTCGACCGGCCCTATGGGCGCGGCGCGCGCGAGGTCTTCGATCTGTTCCACCCCGAAGGCCCGGCGCGGGGCTGCGTCGTCTTCGTGCATGGCGGCTATTGGAAGGCTTTCGACAAGTCGGTCTGGTCGCATCTGGCGGCGGGGCCGCTGGCGCGGGGCTGGGCGGTGGCGATGCCGTCCTACACGCTTTGTCCCGAGGCGCGGATTTCCGACATCACCGCCCAGATCGCGGCGGCGGTGCGGGCGGTGGCGGCGGCCACGGAGGGGCCGCTGGCGCTGAGCGGCCATTCGGCGGGCGGGCATCTCGTGGCGCGGATGCTGGCGCCGGGGATGCTGCCCGAGGCGGTGGCGGGCCGGGTGGCGCGGGTCGTTCCGATCTCGCCGCTTTCCGATCTCGAACCGCTGTTGCGGACGTCGATGAACGAGGTGCTGCGGCTCGATCTGGCGGAGGCGCGCAGCGAGAGCCCGCTGCACCAGCCGAGACCTGCCGTGCCTGTTACCGTCTGGGTCGGGGCTGACGAACGGCCCGCCTTCCTCGATCAGGCGGACTGGCTTGCCCGGGCCTGGGGCGTGCCTTGCCACGTGGCGCCCGGCAGGCACCATTTCGACGTGATCGACGCGCTGGCCGATGCGCACAGCGATCTGGTGGCGCTTCTCGCGGGATGAGGAAGGGGGGCGCTGCCCCCCTCGCGCCTTCGGCGCTCACCCCCCGGGATATTTGGAGCGAGAGGAAGATCAGCTACGGATCACGTAATCCTTGCGCGTGGTCTCGATCACTTCCCAGGTGCCGCTGAAGCCGGGGCGCAGGATGAAGCTGTCGCCTGCCCGCACCTCGAGCCGGGTGCCGTCATCGCCTTCGATGATCGAATGGCCCGTGAGGATGCGGCAGTATTCCCATTCGTCGTATGCCATGCGCCACTTTCCGGGCGTCGATTCCCACAGGCCGCAATAGAGGCCGTCGGTTTCCTCGAGGCTCCATGTGGTGAAGACCGGATCGCCCGAGATCAGCCTGTCGGGGCGGGGGCGGTCGATTTCGGGTTCGACATCGGGGGTAACGGCAAGAAGATGGGTCATGGCGCGGCGATCCTTGCAGGGTTGCGCGCCCCTTGTCCCCCGTCGCGGCGGCGATTTCAACGCCCGCGTGCCACGGGGCTTTCCATGGGGCACGGCATTTGCCACAGTTTGCCCGGCGGTGCGCCGCCATCGCCGGGAAACACGACAAGAGCCTCTGGGGTGCGTCATGAAAAAGAAGATCGGTCTTGCCCTTGTCGCGGTATGGCTTCTGTCGCTGATCGCCTCGCTTCTGGGGGTGGTGCCGCGCTGGGTCGAACTGGCGGGGATCGGTGTCGGCGTGGCGGGGTTCATCCTGCTGTGGCCGCAGAAAGGTCGGCGGACGTGAACCAGCCCTCTTTTGGGTGAAGCTCGAAGATCCGGGCCTCGCCGCCCTGCCCCCCACCTGCCGCAGGCCAATCAGGATTATGCGGTTGATTTCCTTGTCCGGGAATACCAGTTGGACAAGGCAGGGGCGCGCGCGGCACTTTTCGGGCACGAACCCCACATGAACGATGCCGTCCCGCCGCCAACGCCGCGCCGCGATCATGTGGCGCGTGTCGGTCCGCGGGGTGCAGTCAGGAGGTAAAGGTATGCTGGGTCTGGCACGGCTGGTGATCATCCTTCTGGTGGCACTGACCATCGTCTATGTGTCGCTGTCGCTCTTTTCCCGCAGCGTGCGCCGCCGCAAACTCGAGGAACAATGGGCCGAGGAAGGCCGGGTGGGCGACCGCGACGCCTTTGTCCGCGAGGGGCTGGAAGAGTATGACGGCTCGCTGCGCCGCAAGCTGATCGTAGGCGTCTATGTCGTGCCTTTGGCGCTGATCGCGGTGATCATCTACCTGGTGAACTTCGCCTGAGGGGGGCGCACATGGCTTACGTCAAATGGGGCTTCATCCTGACCTTCTGGACAGCCTTCGGCGCCTTCCTGCACTATACCCTGCCGCAGACAGATATCGTGCGGATCGTGAACACCTATGAGGAACGTCAGGAACTGGGCGACTGGACGCGCATCTTCTGGGCCACGCCGGACGACCAGTCACAGACCCTCATCAGCCGTGACGTGCAGTTCATCCAGTCCGTGCGCGCCAATGGCCGCCCCGTGGTCTATCGCAACGAGGATACGGGCTGGGGCTGGCCGCCCTATTTCAAGTTCGACACCGCCAATCTTTATACCGAAGCCGCCGACGCCCTTTCGACCGCGGCAGAACCGCGCTGGTATGCGCTGCGCCATTACGGCTGGCGCAACGAATTCCTGTCGATCTTTCCCAATGCCGTCAGCCTGCGACCCGTCGCAGGGCCGGATGTGCGGATCATTCCCTGGCTCAACATCGTGATCCTCACGCTGCTGGCCGCCACGATCTATGCGATCTGGGTGCGCTGGCGGCGGTTCCGCATGGCGCGGATCGATCCGGTGCTTGAGGATATCGGCGAAGGCTTCGACGCCGCGGGCGACGCGGTGGCCGAAAAACGCGGGCGGCTGTCGCGCTGGCTGGGCAAGTGGCGGCGTAAATAGCGCCCGGCCTTGTGGCGGCGCGCGGCGCGGCTTACATCGGGCTGCCATGGCCCAGACGAAAAGCGACCCCAATTACCGCATCATCGCCGAGAACCGGCGCGCGCGCTACGATTACGCGATCGAGCGCGACATCGAATGCGGCATCGTGCTGGAAGGGTCCGAGGTGAAGGCCATGCGGCAGGGCGGCACGGGCATTGCCGAAAGCTATGCCGCGGTCGAGAACGGGGAATTGTGGCTCGTGAACGCCTACGTACCCCCCTACGATCAGGCCAAGACCTTCACCCACGAGGAACGCCGCCGCCGCAAGCTTCTGGTCAGCCGCCGCGATCTGGCCGATCTGTGGAACGCCACCCAACGCAAGGGCATGACGCTGGTGCCTTTGGTGATGTATTTCAACCATCGCGGCATGGCGAAGATCAAGCTGGGCATCGCCAAGGGCAAGAAGAACGTCGACAAACGCGAAACCGAGGCAAAGCGCGACTGGAACCGTCAGAAACAGCGCCTTCTCAAGGACGCGCGCTGACGCCCGCAATCTTGCGCAGGCTCCGCCTTGGCTGTAGGCAGGCCGGGATCAAGAACCCGGGGGTATGCCGATGGCAGACGACGATTCCAGAACGCTGGTGTCCACCGACTGGCTGCAGGCGCAT
>CAZNMV010000298.1:0-4533 GCA_964573835.1 uncultured Aestuariivita sp.
AGGCCCGCGGCACGCTGCACGGCGTGATCGTCCAGTTCGGCGGCCAGACGCCGCTCAAGCTTGCCAATGCGCTGGACGAGGCGGGCATCCCCATCCTCGGCACCACGCCCGACGCCATCGACCTCGCCGAAGACCGCGAACGTTTCCAGAAGCTGGTGAATGATCTCGGCCTGAAACAACCCCATAACGGCATCGCCCATTCCGACGCCGAGGCACTGGCGATTGCGGTCGACATCGGCTTCCCGCTGGTGATCCGGCCGTCCTATGTTCTGGGCGGCCGCGCGATGGAGATCGTGCGCGATCAGGCGGGGTTGGAGCGCTACATCTCCGAAGCCGTCGTCGTCTCGGGCGACAGCCCGGTCCTGCTCGACAGCTATCTCTCGGGCGCGGTGGAGCTTGACGTCGACGCGCTCTGCGACGGCGAAGCGGTCCATGTCGCTGGCATCATGCAGCATATCGAGGAAGCAGGCGTGCATTCCGGCGACAGCGCCTGCTGCCTGCCGCCGCATTCCCTGCCGAAGGACATCATAGAAGAGGTCACCCGCCAGACGGTGGCGCTGGCCCATGCGCTGGGCGTTGTCGGCCTGATGAACGTGCAGTTTGCCGTGAAGGACGGTGATGTCTACCTGATCGAGGTGAACCCGCGTGCCTCGCGCACCGTGCCCTTCGTCGCCAAGGCCACCGACAGCGCCATCGCGTCGATCGCTGCGCGGATCATGGCGGGCGAGAAACTCTCGGCCTTCCCGATGCGCCCGCCTTATGACGTGGACGCCTCCTACGATTCCGTCCTGCCGCTGGCCGATCCGATGACGCTGGCCGATCCGGACATGCCGTGGTTCTCGGTCAAGGAAGCCGTGCTGCCCTTCGCCCGCTTCCCCGGCGTCGATACGCTGCTGGGACCCGAGATGCGTTCCACAGGCGAAGTCATGGGCTGGGATCGGGATTTCCCCCGCGCCTTCCTCAAGGCGCAGATGGGCGCGGGTATGAAACTGCCGCGCGAAGGCTGCGCCTTCGTGTCGATCCGCGACACCGACAAGACGCCCCAGATGCTGGAAGCGGCGCAGATTCTGGTCGGCCTGGGCTTCACGCTGGTCGCCACCCGCGGCACGCAAGGCTGGCTCGCAGGCCACGGCGTGCCTTGCGGCGTGGTCAACAAGGTCTATGAAGGCCGCCCCGACATCACCGACCTGATGAAGGACGGCGGCGTTCAACTGGTCATGAACACGACCGAAGGCGCGCAGGCGGTCGAGGATTCGAAGTCGATCCGCTCCATCGCGCTTTACGACAAGATCCCTTATTTCACCACCGCCGCCGGATCGCATGCCGCGGTGCTGGCGATCAAGGCGCAGGCCGAATGGGATGTCGGGGTGAAGGCGTTGCAGGGCTAAGCCCCGGCGGCCCGCGTGCCGCTTCCGAGGAACCGGAACGGCTTATCCTATGGATATCCACCTCCCGTCTTATCCCCAGCCACGGACTGCTCGGGCCCTGGTTCGCATGCCTTGACCTCGCGCGCCGATTCCGGCCATCTGAGCGCCACCGCAGGGAGGACGGCCAGACATGCACAGACCCGCCATCACCGGCACCGGTGTCTTCACGCCTGAGAACAGCATTTCCAACGCCGAACTCGTCACCGCCTTCAACGCCTTTGCCGACCGCTGGAACGCGGACCACGCAGGCGCGATCGCCGCCGGAGACGTAGCGGCGATCGAGCATTCCTCGGAAGACTTCATCGTCAAGGCATCAGGCATCGAACAGCGCTATGTCCTTGACAAGACAGGGGTTCTGGATCCCGAAGTGATGCACCCTCGGCTGCGCCAGCGCAGCGACGACGAACCCGGGGTCATGGCCGAAATGGGCGTCGACGCTGCGCGCAAGGCGCTTGCTCAGGCGGGCCGCACGGGGGCGGATGTCGATGCGGTGATCTGCGCGGCCTCGAACTTGGAGCGCGCCTATCCGGCGGTTGCGATCGAAATTCAGCAACTCCTTGGGATCAAAGGCTTTGCCTTCGACATGAACGTGGCCTGTTCGTCGGCCACCTTCGGCATCCAGGCCGCCGCCGACATGATCCGCTCGGGCTCCATCCGCAGCGCCCTCGTCGTCAACCCTGAGATCTGCTCGGGCCATCTCGAATGGCGCGACCGGGATTGCCATTTCATCTTCGGTGACGTGGCGACAGCCGTCCTGATCGAACGGGCCGAAGATGCAAATGGCCCATATTTCGAAATCAGATCAACACGTTGCGCGACCGAGTTTTCCAACAACATCCGCAACAACAACGGCTTTCTGCGCCGCACCCGCCCCGACGGGCTGGCCGACCGGCGCGACATGCAGTTCATGCAAAACGGCCGCAAGGTCTTCAAGGAAGTGCTGCCCATGGTCAGCCAGCACATCGCCGACCACATGGCCGACGAAGGTATCGCGGCCGCCGACCTGAGACGGCTGTGGCTGCATCAGGCCAACAAGACGATGAACGATTTCATCGGCCGCAAGGTTCTGGGCCGCGACCCCGAACCCGGCGAACAGCCCAACATCCTGCAGGACTACGCCAACACGTCCTCGGCCGGGTCGATCATCGCCTTTTCAAAGTATTCCAGCGACTTGGCCGACGGAGACAAGGCGATCATCTGTTCCTTCGGGGCGGGGTATTCGGTGGGATCGGTCATCGTCGAACGTCACGCCTAGGCCAGATGGCAAAGCTGCATTTCAACTACTCGACCATGAATGCGGGCAAGTCGACGGTCCTGCTGCAGGCGTCGCACAATTACCGCGAAAACGGGATGCAGACCTACCTGCTGACCGCGCGGCTCGATGACCGCGCGGGCAAGGGGCGCATCGCCTCGCGCATCGGGATTGGCGCCGAGGCCGACACCTTCACTCCGGATGACGACCTCTTCGCGTGCATCGCCGACCGTCTCGCGCAGGGGGAAGTCGCCTGC
Source organism: uncultured Aestuariivita sp. (assembly GCA_964573835.1). Classification (GTDB taxonomy): domain Bacteria; phylum Pseudomonadota; class Alphaproteobacteria; order Rhodobacterales; family Rhodobacteraceae; genus JAGYKE01. The sequence goes on from CAZNMV010000298.1 coordinate 2,937, forward strand.
ATCTTCGTGGACGAGGCGCAGTTCCTTACCAAGGATCAGGTCTGGCAACTGGCCCGCGCGGTCGACGATCTGGGCGTGCCGGTCATGGCCTACGGCCTGCGTGTCGATTTCCGGGGCGAGCTGTTTCCGGGATCCGCCGCGCTGCTGGCGCTGGCCGACGAGATGCGCGAGGTGCGCACGATCTGCCATTGCGGAAAGAAGGCCACGATGGTGGTGCGCAAGGATGCGCAGGGCCGCGTCGTCACCGATGGCGCCCAGATCGAAATCGGCGGGAATGAACGCTATGTCTCGCTCTGCCGCCGCCACTGGCGCGAGGCGGTTGGCGATCTCTAGGCTTTTCCGGCGGTTAGCCTGTGGAACAGGTGCGTGAAGGTCGCCGCACCCAGGATCGGGATCACGAGGTTCACCAGCGGCACCGACAGCGGGATCACCATCAGCACTCCGGCGGCCCAGATGGTTCCCGCATGGGCGCGCCGCAGCTCGCGCGCCCGGGTGCGGCCCACCCGGCGGATCGCGGCCAGCGTGAAATATTCGCGCCCCAGCAGGAACCCGTTCAGCCCCCAGAAGATGAAGATCGCGGCGAAGGGCAGGAAGACATACAGCAGGATCGCGACAACATTCGCCGCGATCAACACGCCCAGAAAGTTCACCGTATCGGTCAGCGCCTCGGAAAAGGGGACCGGCGTCGCGGGGGGCAGGGCGGGGTAATGCCGCGCCTCGACCGCCTCGGCCACGGTGTCGAGAAACATCGACGTGATGGCCGAGGCCACCGGCACCATCAGGAACACTGACAGCACCAGCATCAGAAGAACGGAAGACCAGCTCAGGATATCGTCAAGCCAGGTGACCTGTCCGATCAGCGGCAGACCGGTCTCATCCGTGACAAAGGCCTGCACCAGTGCGACAAGGCCCGCCGTCGCCGCCACCAGCAGCGCGACGGTGAGCGCGATGCCCAGCCACAGCACCCGGCGGAAGCGCGGATCGCCCATCTGGCCAAGCGCCAGAAAGAAGCACCGCAGGATCATTCCGACATCCAGGTGGTGATCGCGTCGATGTCCGGGCGCGGGCGGTCGGGGGGCGCGGTGGTTTCGGTCCCGATGTGGATGATGCCCGCGACGCGTTCACCCGGGGCAAGGCCGAAGCCCCCGGCGCAGAAGGCCCCGTCATGCGAGGGCCAGCCGGTCAGCCAGTTGGCCCCCCAGCCCGCGGCAAGGGCCGCGTTCACAAGGGCAAGGCAGACCGCACCCGCCGAATAGGTCTGTTCGATGACGGGGATCTTTTCCGACGCCTTGGGGCTTTCCACCACCACGACCGCCAGCACGCCCATGTCATAGGCGCTGCGCGCCTTGGCGATCTCTTCCTCTGTCCGGCCCAGCGCCGCGCCGCGTTCGGCCACCAGCGCCGACAGGCGCGCGAAGGCGCCGCCTTCCAGCACGACGAACCGCCAGGGTTCGAGCTTGCCGTGATCTGGGCTGCGCGCGGCGGCGGTCAGAAGGACCTGCAGCGCCGCGTGGTCGGGGGCGGGCTGGCTCAGCGTCTTTGCCGGCCGCGACCGGCGCGTCAGCAGGAAATCGAGCGCGGGCTGGTTCGGTGTGGG
>CAZNMV010000299.1:0-4528 GCA_964573835.1 uncultured Aestuariivita sp.
GCGACGATGCGTTGTGGAACAGAACCTGACGCGTCAGGCGTCGTGCTTGGGGGCGGCGGTGGCCTGCTGACGGCGGGCCAGTTCGGTGCGGTACATCGACACGAAATCGATGTTGTCGATGTTGAGCGGTGGGTAGCCCCCGTCGCGGGTGACGTCGCTGACGATCCGGCGCAGGAACGGGAACAGCATCCGCGGGCATTCGATCAGCAGGAAGGGGTGCAGCTGATCTTCGGGAATCCCCTGAAGGAAGAAGATCCCGGCATAGTCGACTTCCAGCAGGAACAGCTGATCGCCCGTGCCCTTGGCCTTCGAATCGACATTGAGCTTGATCGACACTTCGAACTGGCCGTCGTTCGGGCGCTTGCGCGCGTCGAGGTTGACCTGGATGTTCATGTCGGGCTGCACCTCGCCGGTGACGCCCTTCTGGACCATGATGTTCTCGAACGACATGTCCCGGATGAACTGACCCATGATCTTCATCTGCACCTGCGGCGCCTGCGCCTGAGCTGCGCCCTCTGCCGATCCGTTGTCTGCCATCTTGCCCTCACTGCATGGTCTGAATTCGGCGCTGTGTAACAGCTTGGGCAGCGGGTCTCAATCCTTGGGCAGGCGGTCTTCCGACCACTTGGAAGGCCGTCTGTTCGGGCGGGGATCGCGGACCTCTTCCCAGTCGCCGTCGATGATGTCGTCGCGCGCCGGACCCCGCGGCGGGGCCATGTCGAAGTGGTGCACCTGCACCCGGGCGCGCGCCCACGCGAAGATCGCCGCCCGCACCGGGGGGATCAGCAACAGGAAACCGACGGTATCGGTGAAAAACCCCGGTGTCAGAAGAAGAGCCCCGGCGAACAGGATCATCGCTCCGTCGGCCAGCGCCTGCGAGGGATCGCGCAGATCGGTGAAAGAGGTTTTGACCCGCGCCAGCGCCGCCAGACCCTGCGACCGCACCAGCCCCGCACCCAGCACGGCGGTCACCACGACAATGGCCAGCGTCGGCCAAAGTCCGATCAGACCGCCCACCTGAATGAACAGCGCGATCTCGATCATCGGGACAAGCAGGAAGGCCAGAAAAAGATACATGCAGGATTCGCCTTCGTCTTCGCGTCTCAAGGTGGACTCGCCACCCCTCGTCACCTACATAAGTCCCGTTAAGCCTGTCAAAAAGCCCGAAGGACAAAAGAGGTTTTCTGAATGAACTCGTCCCTGATCCAGCTTCTCGTGCTGGCCGGCATTGCCGTTTTCCTCATCCTTCGGCTGCGCAGTGTTCTCGGCACGCGGGAAGGCTTTGAAAAACCACCCGTCCCGCGGGGCGCGTCCGCCCCCAAACGCCCTGATTTCGAGGTGATCGAAGGCGGCCCTGATCGCGACATCGTGGATTATGTCGACGAAGACAGCCCCGCCTCCCGCGCCCTTGCCGAAATGAAGCGGGTCGAGCCGTCCTTTTCGGTTGCGGAATTCGTCCACGGGTCGCGCGCGGCCTATGAGATGATCGTGATGGGTTTCGAACGGGGCGAACTGGACGATATCCAGCCCTTCATCGCCGAGGATGTCTTCGAAGCCTTTGTCGAGGTTGTCGCTGCCCGCGAAGATCAGGGGCTTGTTGTCGAGGCCGAGTTTGCAGGCGTCCGCGAAGTGAAGCTGGTGAACGCCGAATTCAACAAGGACACGGGCGAGGCACAGATCACCATGCGCTATGTCGCCGAGCTTACCTCTGTCGTGCGCGACCGCGCGGGACAAATTGTCGAAGGCGCGCCCAATGTACCCCGGCGGCAGAAGGACAACTGGGTCTTCGCCCGAACCATGGGCATGGACGATCCCAACTGGTTGCTGGTCGCAACCGACGCATGACGGCGGCGCTGCGTGTCCTGTGTCTGGCGGGGGCGCTGATGGCACCTGCAGATACGGCACGGGGCGAAGTGACGCATACGATCCTGTCCTTCGACCAACTGGAAGGCTGGGAGGGCGACGATCATACCGCGGCTTTCGACGCCTTCCTTGAAACCTGCGCCGATCTCGACGCGCCCGACTGGCAAAGCCTTTGTGCCGTTGCCCAGTCCCAGGGCCGCCGCAACGCGCGCGCCTTTTTCGAGCTGTTCTTCCGCCCGGTCCTGATCAGCGACGGGGCCACCGCCTTGTTCACCGGCTATTTCGAACCGGAACTCGACGGATCACGCGTGCCCACGGCGCGGTTCCGCTTCCCTGTCTACCGCATGCCGCCCGAAGCGCGGGCCGCCAACCCCTGGCTGACCCGGCGCGAGATTCTGACCAGCGGCGTGATGGACGGCCGCGGGCTCGAGATCGCCTGGGTCGATGATCCGGTCGAGTTGTTCTTTCTGCAGATTCAGGGATCGGGCCGCATCCGGCTGCAGGACGGTTCCGTGCTGCGCGTGGGCTATGGCGGGGCGAACGGGCATCCCTACCGGTCGGTCGGGGTCGAACTGGTGCGCCGCGGCATCTTCAATGCGCACGAAGTCAGCGCCGCCGTGATCCAGAACTGGGTCCGCCGCAACGGCGCCGCTGGCGAAGAGCTTCTGTTTCACAGCCCTTCCTATGTCTTTTTCCGCGACGTGACCCAGGTTCCTGCCGACAAGGGGCCGCTTGGCGCGATGAACCGGTCGGTGACAACGCTCCGGACAGTGGCGGTGGACCCGGCCTTTCACCCGCTCGGCGCGCCCGTCTGGATCGAAAAGGACGGCGACGGCCCGATGCGGCGGCTGATGATCGCGCAGGATACCGGATCGGCGATCAAGGGCGCGCAGCGCGCCGACATCTTCTTCGGCACCGGGGATGAAGCGGGGCGCGCCGCGGGCCGACTGCGCGATCCTGGGCGCATGGTGACGCTTCTTCCCATCCAGCGCGCCTACGCCCTTCTGTCGGAAGGTGCGCCATGACCCGCCGCCGCCTTCGGCCGGACGAGATCGAGCTGTGGCGCAAGGTGGTCGAAAAGGCCGAACGCCTGCACGCTGACCCTGAACCGGAAGACCCCGGCTCACCTCCGCCCTCAGCGCGTGCCCGCAGCGCGGCGCAGACCCGCGTCACACCCTTCAGGATCGGAGCGGCGCGGCCGCCCGCGCCGGAGGCGCATCATCTCAAGCCGTCGCTGTCCGAGCGCTTTGTGGCCTCGTCCGTCCAGATGGACCGCAAGACCTATGTCCGTATGGCGCGCGGACGGATCGTTCCCGAAGCGCGGCTTGACCTGCATGGCATGACGCTGGACCGGGCGCATCCCGCGCTGTCGCGGTTCATCCTGTCGGCGCAGTCTTCGGGCAAGCGGCTGGTCTTGGTCATCACCGGCAAGGGCAAGCGCCAGCACGATGACGGCCCCATCCCCGTTCCGCGCGGCGTCCTGCGCCACCAGGTGCCGCAATGGCTGTCCGCGCCCCCCCTGTCGCAGGCCGTGCTTCAGATCACGCCAGCCCATGTCAGCCATGGCGGCGAGGGGGCCTATTACGTTTATCTGCGGCGTCCGAGAGCCTGACGACGCTCAGAGCACATAGCGGCTGAGATCGGCAGACCCGGCCAGCGCCCCGAGGTTCCGGTCGACGAATTCGGCATCGACCGTCACGGCATCGCCCGCCCGGTCGGGCGCGTTGAAGGACAATTCCTCGAACACCCGCTCCATCACCGTGTAAAGGCGGCGCGCGCCGATATTCTCGACGCTGCGGTTCACCTCGGCGGCGATGCGGGCCAGCGCGGCGATCCCGTCTTCCGTGAAGGTGACGGTCACCTGTTCGGTGCCCATCAGCGCCGAATACTGCCGCGTCAGGGCATTGTCGGTCTCGGTCAGGATGCGCACGAAATCTTCTTCCGTCAGCGCGCGCAGTTCCACCCGGATCGGAAGGCGGCCCTGCAGCTCCGGCAGCAGATCGGACGGTTTCGCGATGTGGAACGCACCCGACGCGATGAACAGGATATGGTCGGTCTTGACCGGGCCGTGCTTGGTGCTGACGGTCGTGCCTTCGATCAGCGGCAACAGATCTCGCTGCACCCCTTCGCGGCTCACATCGGCGCCACGGGTTTCGGCGCGCGCGCAGACCTTGTCGATCTCGTCGATGAAGACGATGCCGTTCTCCTCGACCGCGCTCAGCGCGGTGCGCGTGACGGTTTCGTCGTCCAGAAGCTTGTCCGCCTCTTCTCCGATGAGGACTTCGTAGCTTTCCGCGACGGTCATCTTGCGCCGCACGCGGCGCTGGCCGAAGGCCTTCCCAAAGAGATCGCCCAGGTTCATCATGTCGCCCCCGGGCTGCCCGGGGATCTGCAGCATCGGCATCGGGTTCGACGTGTCGGCAAGATCGAGCTCGATCACCGTATCGTCGAGATCGCCTGCCATGAGCTTGCGTCGGAACATCTCGCGCGTTCCTTCGCGGGCATCCTCACCCGCGATGGCCGTGATGACGCGGTCTTCGGCTGCCTTCTGGGCGCGCGCCTTCACATCCTCGCGCATCTGGTCGCGGGTCATGGCGATGGCGGCATCGACCAGATCGCGCACGATCTGTTCCACGTCACGCCCGACATAGCCCACTTCGGTGAA
>CAZNMV010000300.1:0-4518 GCA_964573835.1 uncultured Aestuariivita sp.
GCGGGCATAAGGCCCGACCACCGCGCCCTGGCCCACATGCGCGCCTTCCAGATGAGAAAAGGCCCGGATCGTTGCACCCGATTCCACCGAGACCCCGGGGCCGAAGACAACGTTCGGTTCCACCACCGCATCGCGCCCGATTGCGGTGTCGAGCGCGAAGTGAACACTGTCCGGCGCCATCAGGGTGACGCCGTTCTCCATGTGATCGGCCCGCGCGCGGGCCTGGAAGATGGCTTCGGCGCGGGCAAGCTCGGCGCGGCTGTTGATGCCCAGCGTCTCGGCTTCGTCGCAGGTGACGAAACCGGTGCTCAGCCCGCGCGTGCGCGCAAGTTCCACGATGTCGGTGAGGTAAAATTCGCCCGCCGCATTGTCGTTGCCGACCGCGGCCACAAGATCGAAGAGAACCTCGGATTTTGCGGAGACAAGCCCGCTGTTGCAAAGGGTTATGGCGCGTTGCTCATCTGTGGCGTCCTTGTATTCGACGATCCGCAGAAGGGCCTCGCCTTCGGTCACCAGACGGCCATAGCGCGCGGGATCGGCGGCATGAAAGCCCAGCACGACGACATCCGCCTGCGCCCGCGCCGCCAGCATCCGGTCAAGCGTTTCCGCCCGGATGAAGGGCGTGTCGCCGTACAGGATAACCGCGTCGCCGTCGAAGCCTGCAAGCGCGTCGCGCGCCTGCGCCACGGCATGCGCCGTGCCCAGCTGTTCGGTCTGCAGGACGACCTGCGCCTCTTCGTCGATCTCGGCCACAGCTGCCTGCACCGCGTCGGCACCGTGCCCCGCCACCACGATCACCCGTTCGGGATCAAGCGCGCGGCCCGCCGCCATGGCATGGGCCAGCATCGGAGCCTGTCCCAGCGGGTGAAGAACCTTGGGCAGGTCCGAGTTCATCCGCGTCCCCTTTCCGGCGGCGAGGATGACCAGGGCAATCGTCATGAGAAATCTCTTTGTTTTTCTGTCCCAGCCGTTTTATCGGTCTGACGGCGCGGCGCAAGCACGGTGCGCTTCACTTCGCGTTGCGGGCTGCAACACCACCGGGCGGATGTCCGCCGAAAGGAGCGCATGCGCACCGTCATCTTCGATCTGGACGGCACTCTGGCCGACACGAGCGGCGATCTGGTCGCCGCCGCCAATGTCTGTTTCCGCGCCATGGGGCTGGGCGATGTGCTTGACCCCTTGCGCGACGCAGGCATCGCGCTCCGCGGCGGTCGGATGATGCTGACGCGGGGGTTGGAACGGGCGGGGCGGTTCGACCTCGATATCGTGGCCGAATATTACCCTGTCCTTCTGGACGCCTATGCGCAGGACATCGACCGCCACACCCGCCTTTATCCCGGTGCGATGGAGGCGGTGGCCGAGCTTGACCGCGCGGGCTTCGCCGTGGGGATCTGCACCAACAAGCCCGAAGGCCTTGCCGATACCTTGCTGCAGCGGCTGGGGGTGCGGGGGGTGTTCGCCTCTCTGGTCGGTGCCGATACGCTGCCGGTGAAAAAGCCTGATCCCGAACCCCTGCGCGAAGCCGCGCGGCGGGCGGGGGGTGACCCTGCGCGCATGCTGCTGGTGGGCGACAGCGACACCGACCGCAACACGGCCCGCGCGGCGGGCGTGCCGTCGGTGCTGGTGACCTTCGGCCCCTCGGGCGAGGATATGGCAGCACTCGCCCCCGAGGCGCTTCTGGCCGATTTCGCCGATCTGCCCGCGCTGGCGCATCGCCTGATCCGTTGAGCCGGGTTTCGTTTTTCCGAATTCCGGCGCGCGGCCATTGACCCGGGCGCTGGGCAGACCCAAAAATCAGGTCATGACCGAAACCTTCACCGGCAATTTCACCCAGCAGGAACCGATCCCCGAAGAGGGGATCGCGGCGGCGCTTGACGTGCTGCGGCACGGGCGGCTGCACCGCTACAACACCAAGGCGGGCGAGATCAGCGAAACCGCGCGCCTCGAAGAGGAATTTGCAGCGCTGACGGGGGCGAAATACTGCCTTGCCGTCGCTTCGGGCGGCTATGCGATGTCGACGGCACTGCGTGCCGTGGGGGTGAAGCCCGGCGACCGCGTCCTGTCGAACGCCTTCACGCTGGCCCCTGTGCCGGGCGCGATCGCCAGCGTCGGCGCCGTGCCGGTCTTCGTGGGCGTGACGGAACAGCTCACCATCGATCTCGACGATCTGGCGGCGAAGGCGGGGGAGGCGAAGGTGCTGCTTCTGTCGCATATGCGCGGGCATATCTGCGACATGGACCGTCTCATGGCGATCTGCGACGCGGCTTGCATCACGGTGATCGAGGATTGCGCCCATACGATGGGCGCGGCGTGGAACGGGGTGCCGTCAGGGCGGCACGGGGCGGTGGGCTGCTATTCCTGTCAGACCTACAAACATGTGAATTCGGGCGAGGGCGGCTTTCTTGTCACCGACAATGAGGAGATCGCGGCGCGCGCGGTGATCCTTTCGGGGTCCTACATGCTGTACGAACGCCACCTTGCGGCACCCGCGCCGGAGGTGTTCGAGCGGGTGAAATACGTGACCCCCAACATCTCGGGGCGGATGGACAACCTGCGCGCGGCGATCCTGCGGCCGCAATTGCGAGTGCTCGGGGCGCAGGTGGACCGCTGGAACGACAGCTACAGGGTGCTCGAGACCGGTGTGCGCGGCACGCCGGGGCTGACCGTGATCGAAAGGCCCGAGGCCGAGCGTTATGTCGGGTCGTCTTTCCAGATCCTGCTGCTGGACTGGGCGGGCGGAAAGGTGTCGGAGGTCGTGCGCCGCTGCGCCGCGCGGGGGGTGGAGCTGAAATGGTTCGGTGCCGCCGAGCCTGTCGCCTTCACCTCGCGCTATGACAGCTGGCGCTATGTCGAGACGCAGCCCATGCCCGACAGCGACCGGGTTCTGGCGGGTATCCTCGACATGCGGGTGCCGCTGACCTTCAGTCTGGACGATTGTGCGCTGATCGCCCGCATCATCCGCGCCGAGGTGAGCGCGGTCTACCAGTCCGCCTGACGGGCTTCGAATTTTCTGCGAAAATTCGGAGCCCCTGTCCCGCGCTTGACCGGTTCGGGCGTTCCGGCATATAAATGAACAGTTGTTCAATAAACCGGGGGAGAGACGGCGATGTTCAACGCGGTGATGCGGTTCGACCTGGGGGATGAGGTCAACTCTCTGCGCGACATGGTCCATCGCTGGGCGCAGGAGCGGGTCAAGCCGATGGCGGCCGCCATCGACCGCGAGAATGCTTTTCCCGCCGAACTCTGGCGCGAGATGGGCGATCTTGGCCTGCTCGGCATCACGGTGGGCGAGGAATATGGCGGCGCGGGCATGGGATACCTTGCCCATGTCATCGCCATCGAAGAGATTGCTCGCGCCTCGGCCTCTGTCTCGCTGTCCTATGGCGCGCATTCGAACCTCTGTGTGAACCAGATCAAGCTGAACGGCACGACTGAGCAGAAGGCGAAGTATCTTCCCGGTCTCGTGTCGGGCGAGCATGTCGGCGCGCTGGCCATGTCCGAGGCGGGGGCGGGGTCGGACGTGGTGTCGATGAAGCTGCGCGCCGAAAAGCGCAATGACCGCTATGTTCTGAACGGCACCAAGTACTGGATCACGAACGGCCCCGACGCCGACACGCTGGTCGTCTATGCCAAGACCGACCCGGATTTGGGCTCGAAGGGCATCACAGCCTTCCTGATCGAAAAGGCGATGACGGGCTTCTCGACCAGCCCGCATTTCGACAAGCTGGGGATGCGGGGGTCGAACACGGCCGAGCTGATCTTCGAGGACGTGGAGGTTCCCTTCGAGAACGTGCTGGGCGAAGAGGGGCGCGGCGTTGCGGTTCTCATGTCCGGTCTCGATTACGAACGCGTCGTGCTGGCGGGGATCGGCACCGGCATCATGGCGGCCTGCCTGGACGAGATCATGCCCTATCTCGCGACCCGCAAGCAGTTCGGCCAGCCCATCGGGAATTTCCAGCTGATGCAGGGCAAGATCGCCGACATGTACACGGCGATGAATTCGGCGCGCGCCTATGTCTATGAATGTGCCAAGGCCTGCGACCGGGGCGAGATCACCCGACAGGATGCGGCGGCCTGCTGTCTTTATGCCTCGGAGGTCGCGATGACGCAGGCGCATCAGGCGGTCCAGGCCATGGGCGGGGCGGGGTTCCTGAACGATTCGCCCGTCGCGCGCATCTTCCGCGACGCCAAGCTCATGGAGATCGGCGCAGGGACAAGCGAGATCCGCCGCATGCTGATCGGGCGCGAGCTGATGTCGGAGATGGCCGGCTGATGCCCCGGTCGGTGCTGATGAGCCTTGGCGTCCTTCTGGGTGTCGTGGCCATCGGCGCCTATCTGACCGGACGTCATCATGCCACGCGCGACCCTTCGCAGATGATCGACCTTGTGGCGCGGCATCATGTGGCGCTCCATGGCGGCGATCCGACCGCCTGCATGGCCTGGCCCCGGGGGGATGCGGGCGGGCTGGCGGTGCGCTGTGCGGGCACGCTCTATACCATCGATGCGCTGGGCCGCATC
>CAZNMV010000301.1:0-4517 GCA_964573835.1 uncultured Aestuariivita sp.
ATCGGGCTCGAAGCCGCCGCCGTCGCGCGCAAGCTGGGTGTCGAGGTGACGCTCGTCGAAATGGCCGACCGCATCCTGGGCCGCGTCGCCGCACCCGAGACGGCGGATTACTTCCGCGCGCTCCACGAAAGCCACGGTGTCGTGATCCGCGAAGGCGTGGGCCTCGCCCGCCTGACCGGCGACGCGGGCCGCGTCACCGGGGCCGAACTCACCGACGGCACGACGCTGCCCGTCGATCTGGTGATCGCGGGCGTCGGCATCGTGCCCGACACCGCGCTGGCCGAAGCCGCAGGGCTCGCCATAGACAACGGCATCGCGGTCGATGCGCAGGGCCGCACGTCGGACCCGGCGATCTGGGCTGCGGGCGATTGCTGTTCCTTCCCGCATGGCGACGGACGGCTCCGGCTCGAAAGCGTGCCGAACGCCATAGACATGGCCGAATGCGTCGCCCGCAACATGCTCGGCGCGCATGAGGTCTATGTCCCGAAACCCTGGTTCTGGTCGGACCAATACGACGTCAAACTGCAGATCGCGGGGCTGAACACCGGCTATGACCGCATCGTGACGCGCCCGGGTCCCGGCCTGACGCGGTCGGTCTGGTATTTCCGGGGCGCGACACTCCTCGCCGTCGACGCGATGAACGATCCGCGCGGCTACATGATCGGCAAACGCCTGATCGAGGCGGGCCGCTCGCCCGACCCCGCCGTGCTCGCCGATCCGGCGACCGATCTCAAGGCGCTGCTCGCGGCGTGAGGATCATCGCGGGCCGCTTCCGGGGGCGCCGCCTCGCCGCGCTGGGCAAGGGCGATGCCGACGCCCATCTGCGCCCCACGCCCGACCGCGTGCGCGAAAGCCTGTTCAGCATCCTCGCGCATATGGACGCGGTCGAAGACGCGCAGGTCCTCGATCTGTTCGCCGGCACCGGCGCGCTGGGGCTCGAGGCGCTCTCGCGCGGCGCGGCCAGCGTCACCTTCATCGACCGGGGCCGCACGGCCCAGCGCCTCATCGCCGAGAACATCCGCCTGACCGGCGCAGAGCCCGCCCGCCTCCTGCCCCGCGACGCGACACGCCCCGGCCCCTGCGACGGGGCGCCCGCGACGCTCGTCTTCCTTGACCCGCCCTACGGGCAGGGCCTCGGCGCGAAGTCCCTCACCGCCACCGCCGAGGGCGGCTGGATCGCCCCCGGCGCAACCGTGGTCTGGGAAGAGGCCACCCCCCAGGACCCGCCTCCGGGCTTCGACGTGACCGACCGCCGCCGCTTCGGTGACACGCATCTCACCTTCCTGAGGTTCGGCGATCCGGGCGCGGCGTGATACACTGCCGCTCATGACCACCGCGACTCAGGCCCTTTTCGCGCCGCGGGATGATACCCCCGCCACAACCGGCCCCGCCCCCGTGCGCCGCACCGGCCCGGTCTTCATCCAGGACGCGGTGACGCCCTTCGGCGGCGCGACGTTCCTTCTCGCGCTGCTCGGACCCGGACGCACGCAAACCGACCGGGACTGACCCCATCTCTTCTTCGGGTTGATAAATATCCCGGGGGTGAGCGCCGCAAGGCGCGAGGGGGCAGAGCCCCCTTCCCTACCCGTAGGTCGGATGAAACCGCCCGGCAGGCGACAGCGTGAAAATCTCCACCCCGTCCGCCGTGACGCCCACGGAATGCTCGAACTGCGCCGAGAGCGACTTGTCGCGCGTCACCGCCGTCCATTCGTCGGCCAGCGTCTTGGTCTCGGGCCGGCCAAGGTTCACCATCGGCTCGATGGTGAAGAACATGCCTTCTTCCAGTACCGCGCCGGTGCCGGGCCGCCCGTAATGCAACACGTTCGGCGGCGCGTGAAACACCCGGCCCAGGCCATGCCCGCAGAAATCGCGCACCACGCTCATCCGCTGGCTTTCGACGTAAGTCTGGATGGCATGGCCGATATCGCCGAAGGTATTGCCGGGGCGGACCACCTCGATCCCCTTCATCAGCGCGTCATGGGTCACTTCGATCAGCCGCTCGGACTTGCGGCTGAGCGCGCCCGCGACATACATCCGGCTCGTGTCGCCATACCAGCCGTCCACGATCACGGTCACGTCGATGTTCAGGATGTCGCCGTCCTTGAGCACCTTGGGTCCGGGGATCCCGTGGCAGACCACGTGGTTCACGCTGATGCAACTGGCGTGCTGATAGCCCTTGTAGCCGATCGTGGCCGATGTGGCGCCCGCCTCCTCGACCATCGCGGTGATGCGGCGGTCGATCTCCTCGGTCGTCTGGCCGGGAAAGACATGCTCGGCGATGCGGTCGAGGATGCGCGCAGCGACCTCGCCCGCACGGTGCATGCCGGCGAAATCCTCGCTTTCGTAAATTCTGATGCCGTCCCGGGTCAGACGGCCGCGCAGGTTCTCGTTCACGGACAGACAGGCCTTTCTTCCTCGCGCCACATGTAGTGCAACTGCAGCAAATCCGCCACCCCGGTTTCAGCCGATTGCGTCCATCGGCGCACCGAGGGCGATGCCACCCGGGTCGATCCGCGCCGCATGGGCCAGAACCCGCACCCCCGCCGCGCGCGCCCGGCCCAGCGCCGCCGCATAGGCAGGGTCAATATCGGCGGCGACGGCCACGCGGGTGCAATCGGTGCGCTGGACCAGATAGAACAGCACCGCCCGGCCGCCGCCGCGCACCACCCCGGCCAGATCATCGAGATGGCGCGCGCCCCGCGCGGTCACGCTGTCGGGAAATTCGGCCAGCCCCGGCTGGCGGCTCAGCGTGACGCTCTTGACCTCGACATAGATCTCGGCGGCCCCGTGGGTCAGCACGAAATCCACCCGGCTTCCCGCGCCATAGGCGACCTCGGCGCGCAGGCTGTCTTGACCGGCAAGGGCAGGCACCGCCCCGGCCTCGAGCGCGGCGCGCACCACGCGGTTCGCGGCACCGGTGTCGACGCCGGTGAAATGTCCGTCGCCGTGATCGACCAACGCCCAGGCAAAGCGCAGCTTGCGGCGCGGGTCGTCGTTGGGTTCCAGCCAGACCGCCGTGCCGGGCGCGGCCAGCCCCAGCATCGAGCCCGGATTGGCGCAATGCGCGGTCACCTCGCGCCCGTCCTCCAGAAGGCAATCGGCCAGGAACCGCTTGTAGCGGCGGATCAGCCGGGCCGGGACAAGGGGGGTTTGAAAGCGCATGATCCCGGGCCTATAGAAGGGCCCGGAGACTTTCAACGCGCGACATTCAACAAGGGGGCAACCCGCATGGCCAATCCCACCGCCGCAATGCTGGTGATCGGCGACGAAATCCTGTCGGGCCGCACGCGCGATGCCAACATGCACCATCTCGCGCAGGAACTGACCAAGCACGGGATCGACCTGAAAGAGGTGCGCGTCGTGTCCGACGACGCGCCCGCCATCGTGGCCGCGGTGCGTGCCTTGTCCGACAGCTTCGATCACGTCTTTACCAGCGGGGGCATCGGGCCCACCCATGACGACATCACCGCCGACTGCATCGCCGAGGCCTTCGGGCGGTCCATCGACGTACGCGCCGACGCGCGCGCCCTGCTCGAGGCGCATTACGCGCGCACCGGGTTGGAGCTGAACACGGCGCGGCTGCGCATGGCGCGCATTCCCGACGGGGCCGAGCTGATCGAAAACCCCGTCTCGACCGCACCGGGCTTCACGCTGGGCAATGTCCATGTCATGGCGGGCGTGCCGTCGGTCTTCCGCGCCATGGTGGCAAGCGTTCTGCCCGGCCTGACCGGGGGCGCGCCGCTCCTGAGCCAGACGCTGAGCGTGATGCGCGGCGAAGGCGACATCGCCGACATCCTTTCGGCGCTGGCAGCCGACTTCTCCGATCTGTCTGTGGGCTGCTACCCGTTCCAGCGCGACGGTGCCTATGGCGCGAACGTGGTCGTGCGCGGGGCCGAAGGCGCGCGGGTCGATGCCGCCGTGACCCGCCTCGCCGGAGAGCTTGGCCTGTGACCGACCTGCCCGCCCGGGTCTTCGCCGCCATCGACGGCACATGGGCACCAAGGCGGATCATCCCTGACGGCCCCTTCCTGCTGCGTGACGGCGACGGCGGCGGCAAGCGCGTCTCGGCGGCCACCGCACATGGCCCTGCGGGCGGGGACGACATCGACCGGGCCGAAGCGGGCATGCGCGCGCTGGGTCAGCGCCCGCTGTTCCAGCTCCGCGACGGCGATGAGGCGCTCGACGCAGCACTCGCCGCGCGCGGGTATCTCACGGTCGATCCCAGCATCGTGCTCGCCACCGACCCCAAGCGCCTGACCGACCAGCCCATCCCGCGTGTGACCGTCTTCACCCTGTGGGAACCGCTGGCGATCATGACCGACACCTGGGCGCGGGCGGGCGTCGGGCCTGCACGGCTGCGCGTCATGCATCGCGCGCCCGGACCGAAGACGGCCCTTCTGGCGCGCCACCGCGACATGCCCGCAGGCGTCGCCTTCATGGCCCTTCATGACGGGGTCGCGATGCTGCACGCGCTGGAAATCCTGCCGCACCAGCGCCGTCAGGGCATGGCGCAATGG
>CAZNMV010000302.1:0-4492 GCA_964573835.1 uncultured Aestuariivita sp.
ATCGCCGAGGGGCGCAGGCAGGGCGATCTGGTGCTGGTCCTGCCCGATCCGGCCCCCGCTGCCGGAGAGGCGCGGCAGACAGGCCCTGCGCGCGACCCCGGGCAGAGCCCGCTGATGCAGGTCGAAGCCGATCTGACCGCCGTCCTGGCCCGCCTGCGGCTGCCGCTCGACCGGCTGAACGCCTTGCGGGTGGGCGATCTGCTGCCCGTGGGACGCGACCGGCTCGACGAGACATCGCTGGTGGCCCCCGGCGGCGCGGTGATCGCACGGGGGCGGCTCGGGCAGATGAACGGTCAGCGCGCGGTGCGGCTGATGGCGCCCGCCCCGGTGCCGCGGGCTGTCGCCGATGCCGCGGTGGCGCAGTTCGATCCGCTGCCGCGGCTGACGCAGGCAGCCCGGCCCGCACGGGGCGAAGACACGCTGGATATTGCCGCACTGGCGCGGGTCTCGCCCGACGATGCCGCCAAGGAGATCGGTACCCTTGCCGGGCTGAGCGATGAGGATATGCGGTTGCTGTCCCTGACCCCCTCCCCGGGGGAGGAGGTCGAGGGATCCTAGCCGGCCTGCCGCGCGGCCAGTTCCAGCGTCGGGCGCAAGTTGTCCAGCGCATATCCCGCCGCGCGCGTCGCGGCGAGGACCTGGTCGACCGGGCTGTGCCCGGCCTCGCCCAGTGCCCAGATCACCGAACACCGCGTGCCCGAGGCGCAATAGGCCAAGACCGGCCCCTGCGATCCTTCGATCAGCGCGCGCTGACGGGCGACGTTTTCTGGCGTCATCGTCTGGTGCGTCAGCGGCAAGACGTGGAAGGCCAGACCCGCCTTCGCCGCGGCCTCGGCCATGACGTCGGCCTGAATGTCGGGCGGAACTTCGGCATCGGGGCGGTTGCAGATCACCGTCGCGAACCCGCGCGCGGCGATGTCCGCCATGTCCTCGGGCAGGATCTGCGGCGAGACGGAGTAATCGGGTGTGAGCATGCGTGCATCCATGGCCAAACCCTTACGCCGCTGCCCGGTTGCTGTCCAGACGGCGCGCCAGAAGCGGCGACACCACCATCCCCGCGAGCATTGCCGCAAGGAAGACAAGACCACCCGTCCCGCCATAGCTGAGCGAGGCGATGGCAGGCCCCGGGCAAAGCCCTGCAAGCCCCCAGCCAAGCCCGAAGAGCGCCGACCCACCGATCAGCCGCCGGTCGAGCACCGGCTCGGCGCGCGGCGGGAAGGGCACCCCGCTCAGCGACGCGGTCCGCCGCGTCGTCACCCACCAGGCCAGCGCCATGGGCAGAATCGCGCCGCCCATCACGAAGGCCAGTGTCGGGTCCCAGTTCCCGAAGATGTCGAGCCAGCCCTGCACCTTGCGGGTGTCGGTCATGCCCGACACGAACAGACCCGCGCCGAAGAGGGCACCTGCCAGTGCCGAAAAGATCAGCCGCATTTCAGATCACCCCCAGCATGTGACGGAAAACCACCATCGCGACACCGCCTGCGACGAGAAAGGTCACAGTCGCCGCGATGCCCCGCAGCGACAGCCGCGAGATTCCGCAGACCCCGTGCCCCGAGGTGCAGCCATTGGCGATCCGCGTGCCCACGCCCACCGCCAGACCCGCTGCCACCAGCACTGCCCAGTTGTCTGTGACATGGGTCGAGATATCGACCGAGTAGAGCGGAATGAGGATCATCGGCGTCACCAGCAGCGCAGCCAGAAAGACAAGCCGTTCCACAGCCGTAGACCGGCCCGATCCGTCGATCAGCCCGCCGAGGATGCCGCTGGCCCCCATGATGCGGCCGTTTCCAAGTAGATAGACGGCGCCCCCGGCGCCGATCATGAGGCCCCCGACAAGGCCCCAGATCCAGTCCTGTTCGATCATCGCGCGTTTCCTTCTTCGTCGTCAGAGCTTGTTCACGGGCAGTTTGAGGAAGACATCCCCCTTCTCGTCCGGCGGCGGCATGTGGCCCGCGCGCATGTTGACCTGCAGCGACGGCAGGATCAGCCGGGGCATGCCCAGCGTCGCGTCGCGCGCGTCGCGCATGGCCACGAAATCCTCGATCTTGCGGCCCTTGCCGATATGGACGTTGAGCGCCTTTTGTTCGCCGACCGTCGTCTCCCAGGCGTAATCGTCGCGCCCGGGTGCCTTGTAGTCGTGACCGACGAAGATGCGCGTCTCGTCCGGCAGCGCCAGGATCTTCTGGATCGACTGGTAGAGCATCGACGAAGACCCGCCCGGGAAATCGCAGCGCGCCGTGCCGAAATCGGGCATGAACAGCGTGTCGCCCACGAAGGCCGCGTCGCCGATGACATAGGTCAGGCAGGCGGGCGTGTGGCCCGGCGTGTGCAAGACGTCGCCGCGCAGCTGGCCCACATGGAAACTGTCGCCTTCCTTGAACAGGGCGTCGAACTGCGACCCGTCGCGCTGGAACTCGGTGCCTTCGTTGAAGACCTTGCCGAACGTGTCCTGAACCACCGTGATCTTGTCGCCGATGCCGATGCGCCCGCCGAGCTCCTGCTGGAGATAGGGTGCGGCCGACAGGTGGTCGGCATGGACATGGCTTTCGAGGATCCATTCGACACTCAGACCCTTGTCGCGCACGAAGGCGATGATCCCGTCCGCCGACGCGGTCGAGGTGCGCCCCGAGGCCTGGTCGAAGTCAAGCACGCTGTCCACGATGGCACAGGCACTGCCCTGCGGGTCCTGAACGACGTAGGAGACGGTGTTGGTGGCCTGATCGAAAAAGGCCGTCACGATGGGTGTCATGGTCTGTCCTCCGGTTTGCCGAAAACATATAAAGAAAATCGCATATGTTTCAAGAGCCGCATTCGAAGGGTCATTCTGCCCCGGAATGCCCTGTCTGGCGATCACGGATCGCATGGGCTTTGGCAGTTTCCCGCCAAACCTGCCTGAAATCCGGGCAGGGCGCCGCGCAGGGGTGCGGCAAACTGGACCACACGCCTTGTTCCGTCGTGCGCCTGTCACAACCTTCCCCACAAATAAGACGGTCCGGACCGGGGAGGGTTCCAAGATGACCAAGCATGAATTGCTGGCAACATCCGAAACGCTCGAAGCGCATATCGCCAAGGCAAGCCTCGCGACCCGCATCGCCATGCAGCCGCAGCTTCAGACGATTCTGAACCGGCTCGAAGCCGATGGCATCGTCGTGCCGGGGCGGTTGAAGCGGCTGAACGCGACACTGATCGACGAGGCGATCGAGGCGCGGTTCGACAACATGCCGATCTGACGCGCGCCTCAGCCGAGGAAGACGCCGACGATCACCAGCATCAGTCCCAGAACCGACAGAAGCAGCGCGCCGAGGTTGAGCGGCAGCGCCTTCTGGATCGCTTCGCGCAGGGCGTCGTCGGACGTGGCGGTCCGGCGGGCGCGGGCGACCCGCAGGATGCTCAGGATCAGACCCGCAAGGCCGATCACCGACAGCGCCGCCCCCACCCAGACCATCATGTCGAACATTGTGCCCTCGCCCCCTGTTCCGCGCCGGCCCGCCTAGCGGATCGGGGCGTGCGGCGCAAGCGTCAGGGCCGGAAACTCAGCGACAGGGTGAATGCATAGCTGGCCTCGCTCAGCCCGTCCGGCGCGGCCGGAAACCGCCCCGCGCGCTGCACCGCGGCCAGCGCTGCCTGATCGAAGGCGGCGATCCCCGATGACCGGATCAGGCGCAGTCCCGTAAGATGGCCCGCGCGGTTCACCGTCAACGCGACGCGCGCGGTGCCCTGACCGGCAGTGCCGCCGGGGTGACGCAGGTTGCGGTGCACCTTGCGCTGGATGCGGGTGCCCCAATCGGCCTGCAGCGCCTGCGCCTGGGCGGTCTGCGCGGCACTTGGCTGCGCGCGGCCTGCCGTGCTGCCCGCGGCGGGTGTCTGCGGAGCGACCGGGCCTGCCGCGCGCTGGCTGGGCCGGGCGGGTTCCGTCGCGGGGGCGGGCGCCTGCGCCTGCGCAGGTGGCGTCGGTCTGGCGGGCGTTGCGGCGTCGGGGCGGGGGAGGGGCAGGGGCGACACGGCGGGCGCGGCACTGGTGGCGGGCGGCGCGGGTGGGGTCGGCGCGGTGGCCTGCGGTGCGGCGGGGCGGGGCAGGGGCGTCAGGTCCGGGCGTGCCAGCGCCTCCTGCGCGGGGAGAAGGGGCGGGGCGGCCGGTGCCGCACGCGCGGGCAGCGGCAGGGCAGCGGGCGGCAGGGCAGGGTCGGTGACCGCGGGGGCATTTGGCGCGGCGGGGGTCGGCGCCGTCTCGGGCGGGCGGGTCCAGCGCGCGACAAGGTCCGCTTCGCGCGGGGCGGCGGCAGTCAGCGTCACCGGCCCGGTGCCCAGATCACCGGCCTGCGGCAACCCGTCGGGGCCGGGCGACATGGCCCAGAGCCCCAGATGCACCCCCGTCGCCACCGACAGGAACAGGACCGCTTCGACGGCGCGCATCATGGCCGCACCTCGGTCATCAGCGCCACGTCCGCGACACCGAGCGCCGCGAGCCGCCCAAGAAGGCGCGCGAGTTCTG
>CAZNMV010000303.1:0-1829 GCA_964573835.1 uncultured Aestuariivita sp.
GGGCTGAACGTCCGCCCTGCGCAGTCCGCGCTGGTGGCCGAAGACCAGGCCCCCACGGGCCGCTTCACCACCGCGACCGAGGTGCGCCCGATCCTCGACGCGACCCGCATGGCCTGGATCGCCACCCGCGACTGGGAAGGCCAGCAGCTTCTCTACGTCACGCATCTGTGGTCCTGGCGCTGCGGTCTGGCGCAGATCGAGATCGGCGTGAACGGCGCCCCACCCGAGGTCTGGCCCTTGCCGGCCTGCCATCTCGACCAGGCCGCGCCGAACGTGATCCTCGACGGTGACGGGCTGCCCTACCGCACCTTCCCGCCCGGGTCTCTGTCGCGCATCGAAGTGCGGGTGACATACGACGATCTGAGCACCGCGCGCGCGGTCTATGACGGGACTGGGGTGCTGGTGGAATAGGGGGATTGGCGGCGCGGGGCATCCGCGCGCCCTGTCGCGGCATATCACCCGTGTGCGGGGAGGCTATCGCATTGTGATCTTCCGGTCACGGCTTCCGGGAAAGGGCCTTCGCGGGGTTGTGGCGCAGCGTGTCAATTGGCAAAAACATACCAGTTTTGTTGTTATGTTTTTGTTCGGTTTTCATGGCTTTGCTGCAGGAAAGGTAGCTCATGATCAGATTTGTTCTCGCGGCTTCGGTCGCGTTAGTTGCGGCGCCGGCATTTGCCGACGGCCATGCTTCGGCGGCGTCCACGGATGGCATGTCCACGGCCAATGCGACCGACTGGTCCGGTTGGTACGCGGGCGCGCAGTATGATTTCCTCGACGGTGATGCTACGCTCGGCGGCGGGGTCGAAGGGGACGTTCGTGGGGTTTTTGCCGGCTATCGCCATGATTACGGCGATATCGTTGTCGGCGTCGAACTCGACTATTCGGTCGGCGACTTCGATTCGACCGTTGTGCCGGGCGTGACCTTGGATGTCGACAGCCTGATGCGTCTGGGTATCGAAGTCGGCTATGACGCGGGTCCGGCGCTGGTCTATGCAACGCTCGGTTACACGCGTGTCGACCTGTCGTTGGCCGGGGTAGATGCGGGCGACGGAGACGGGGTCTATTTCGGTCTCGGCCTCGACTACATGGTCAGCGAGAGGGTCTCGCTGGGCGTCGAGCTGCTGCGTCACGATTTCAACAACATCAACGGCCAAGGCTGGGACTTCAACACGGTCGGGCTGAACGTCGCCTACCGGTTCTGAGCGGTTTGCCTTCGGGCGGGACTGTGCTTGCGAAAAGCTTCGAGGCAGGGCGGCAGCGCCCTGCCTTTTTTCTGTGCCCTGAAAAGATGTCGCTGGTCGCAGCTGCGACGCATATTCAGCACGTTCTGTTTCGGGAAAAGTGGTGGGCGACCCTGGAATCGAACCAGGCGTGCGTCTCCGCGAGGGAGTTACAGTCCCCTGCCACACCTTGCGGCCTGTCGCCCACTGCGCCGGGGGCATTGCGCCCGGCGTGGGGGCGTGATTACTAGCGCCCTCATGGGCCGTCAACAGGAAAAATCCCAGGGATCGGGACCGGCGGACCCCCTTGCAGGAAAGGCGCGCGAGGCCATGAAGAAACCCAAATGGGTGGTCGAAAAGGAGCAGGCCAAAAAGGCCCGTGCGCAGGAAACCGTGTGGCTTTTCGGGCTGCATGCGGTGCGCGACGCGCTGATGAACCCGGCGCGCGAACGGCTGCAGCTGATGGTCACGCGCAACGCCGCCGACCGGTTGGCCGACGCCATCGCAGTGAGCGGAATGGAGCCCGAGATCGTCGATCCCCGACGCTTTGCCGCCCCGCTCGACCCCGGGTCGGTGCATCAGGGCGCCGCGCTCGAGGCGCGCCCCCTC
>CAZNMV010000303.1:1839-4491 GCA_964573835.1 uncultured Aestuariivita sp.
GGGGCAGCATCGAGGATGTCTGCGTCACCGCGCACCGGGTGCTGCTGCTGGACCGGGTGACCGATCCGCACAATGTGGGCGCGATCCTGCGCTCGGCCGAGGTTTTCGGCGCGGGCGCGGTGATCGGCACGCGGCACCATTCCGCGCCCGAGACCGGCGCGCTGGCCAAGGCGGCGAGCGGCGCGCTCGAACGCCAGCCCTATCTGCGGGTGGTGAATCTGGCCGATGCGATCCGCACCTTGCAGGACATGGGGTTCATCGTGCTGGGCCTCGACGGCGAGGCCGAGCGCACGGTCGACGCCGCGCTTGAGGGTCTGCGCGACCGGCCCGTGGCGCTGGTGCTGGGCGCGGAAGGCCCCGGCCTGCGCGAAAAGACCCGCGAGACGGTCGACGCGCTGGTCAAAATCGCCGCGGCAGGGGAATTCGGGTCGCTCAACGTCTCCAACGCGGCGGCGGTCGCCCTATATGCATCCTTGAACCGCTGACAATCTGACCGCGCGAGGCTGCCATTCCCTATCCTTCCAAGATCATGACCTGCTGCTATTGCGGCACGCGGGCGGCACTGGTGCTGGACCGCGGACGGCACGAGCTGGCCTGTTCGTCCTGCGGTGCGCCGCTGCATGACATGAAGATGCTGCGCCGCGATCCCGCGCCGCCGCCGCGCCATGCCGCCCCGCCGGCGAAGCCGAAGCCCGTCAAGGTGAAGGCCAAGCCGGTGAAGCGTCGCAAGGGGCTGTTGCGCAAGGTCTTCGAGGAAGCGATCGACGTGATCGAGGACATCTTCGACTGATCCCGGCCGTTCACATCCCCGTGGCGGGGATTGTGCGCGGGCGCGCCGGGCTGCAAATTCCGGATGGACCCCGCCCGCGAAAGGACTGGCACATGCACCGCCGCCGGATGATCGCCCTGACCGCCGCCGTCTGCTTTGCGGGACCCGCTTTGGCGGAGGACAGGAAGCCCTGGTTCTTTGCCCCCGAGGGGCTGGCGCTGTCGGGCCATGATGCGGTCGCCTATCTGCGCGAGGACCGCGCGGTCCGGGGCAGTGCCACTCACGCGGTGATGTGGAAGGGCGCGGTCTGGCGCTTTGCCAGCGAAGATCACCGCGCCGCGTTCGAGATGAACCCCAAGGCCTATGCCCCGCAATATGGCGGCTATTGCGCCTTGTCGGTGTCGCGCGGTGAGATCGCCTCCGGCGACCCGCGGGCGTTTGCGGTGATCGGCGGCAAGCTCTACCTCACCCATTCGCCGAGGGTGCGGTCGGTCTGGGCGCGCGATCCTGCGGGCTTCATCGCTGGGGCCGATGCGCATTGGCCCGCGGTGCTGGGCCACTGAGCGGCGTGCCGCCGACGGGCCGTTCACAGATCCGTCAGCGGCGTTGGCAGGCATAGGTGCCATTCCTATCTCATCCGCAGGACCGCAAAGCCGGAACCTTTGCGGATCGTCTACTGTCCCTCGTTCCGTCACTGGCGCTCAATCCCTTCCGGGTTTGGGCGCTTTTTTCTGGCCCGCGAAGCGGCTAGGGTCGGCCCATGCCCCAGTATTCCGACGATCTTCTCAAACGCATCCTGACCACCACCCGCGTGATCGCGGTGGTGGGCGTGTCGTTGAACCCGGTGCGGCCCAGCTATTTCGTCGCGCGCTATCTCACGCTGAAAGGGTTCGACATCATCCCCGTGAACCCCGGCCATGCCGGCGAGACGGTCTTCGGCCGGACGGTCGTGGCGCGGCTTTCCGACATCGACCGGCCGGTGGATATGGTGGACATCTTCCGCCGGTCGGACGCCGTACCCGAGATCGTGGACGAAGCGATGGCGCATCTGCAGGGGTTGAAGACGATCTGGATGCAGATCGGTGTGGAACATGCACAGGCCGCGGCGAAGGCCGAAGCGGCGGGGCTGAGCGTCATCCAGAACCGCTGCCCCAAGATCGAATATCAGCGGCTGTTCGGTGAATTGCGCATGGGCGGCTTCGCGACGGGGGTGATTTCCTCGAAACTCTGACGCGGCGCCCGAATTTTCGCAGAAAATTCAGGCGTTCAGCGCGACGCTTTCTCGGCAATGCCTGACCGGCCCTGGCGGCGGGCAAGCTCCCGGAGCACCTCGTCCAGCGTCACGTCTGAGGCCGCCAGCATCACCAGCAGGTGATAGAGCGCATCCGCCGCCTCCGCCGTCAGGCGCTCGCGGTCGCCGCGCACGGCCTCGATGATGGCTTCGATGGCTTCTTCGCCGAATTTCTCGGCCGCTTTGGCGGGGCCTTGTGCCAGAAGCTTCGCGGTCCAGCTTGTGTCCGGGTCCGCGCCCTTGCGCGATTGAATCGTGGCGAAAAGATCGTCGAGAACGCTCATTGCAGCCTCATGGGGATGCCCGCGGCGGCCATGTGATCCTTGGCCTGCCGGATCGTGAATTCGCCGAAATGGAAGATCGACGCCGCGAGCACCGCGCTCGCATGGCCAAGGGTCACGCCTTCGACCAGATGGTCGAGCGTGCCGACGCCGCCGCTTGCGATCACGGGGATGTCGACCGCGTCGGCGATAGCGCGGGTCAGCGGGATGTTGAAGCCCGCGCGCGTGCCGTCGCGGTCCATCGAGGTGAGCAGGATCTCGCCCGCGCCTTGTGCGGCCACCTCGCGCGCGAAAGCGACGGCGTCGATGCC
>CAZNMV010000304.1:0-4468 GCA_964573835.1 uncultured Aestuariivita sp.
CGCGCGACGCAGGGCGGGGTGCTGAAGCTGAAGAAATCCGCCGAGTTCACGCTGGAGGCGGATCTGCACCTGTCCGAACGCCATCCCGGCAAGATCGAGCCCGTCGTGGTCGAGGCCGTCATCACCCCGCAATCGCGGTTCGTCGGCCAGTCGCTCAGGCAGATCGGCTTCTTCGACCGCTACCGCGGCGTCGTTCTGGCCGTCTACCGCCGCGGGCGCAGCCGGGCGGCGCGGATCGAGAACCTGCAGTTGCGGGCGGGCGACCTGCTGTTGCTGCAAGGGCCGGAACAGGAGATCGCGTCGATGCGCGGCAACGCGGACCTGCAGGTGCTGAGCCGGGTGGACCGCGCCGTTCTCACCCGCGGCGAGGGGCTGCGCACGCTTGGCGCCATGGCGCTGGCGATCGTGCTGAGCGCGGCGGGCCTTCTGCCCCTTTCGCTGGCGCTTCTTCTGGCGGTGATCTTCGTGGTGGTCGCCGGAAACATCACCATGACCGAAGCCTACCGCTTCATCGAATGGCGGCTTCTGGTTCTGATCGCGGCCATGTCGGGCTTCGGGGTGGCGATGGAAGACAGCGGCGCGGCGGCCTATCTGGCTGAACACATGGTCCGGCTGAGCGCGCCGTTCGGCACGCTGGGGGCGCTGGTGGGGTTCAGCCTTCTGACGGTCCTTCTGACGCAGCCCATGTCGAACGCCGCGGCTGTTCTCACCATGATCCCGGTCGCTGTGGCTGCGGCGGAAGGGCTTGGCGTCGATCCAAGGATGCTGGCGATCCTCGTGACGCTGTCGGCGTCGCTGTCGTTTATCTCGCCCCTGGAACCGGCCTGCCTGCTGGTGTTCGACGCGGGCAAATACACGTTCTTCGATTTCGTCCGCGCGGGGACGCCGCTGACGCTGATCTGCGTGGCCGTGCTGGTCGTGCTCGTACCCGTCATCTGGTAGGGACGTGGGGCGCGCAGGTCGTGCCGAAGGCCTGGCCGCCCAGGCCCGCCGGATCGCGGTGGCGGCAGGGCCCGGGGGTCATCGCCGGCTCGACTTGGCCGCAGGCACGTATTCGAGCGTGCCGATCCGGCGCACGGTGCTGGCCTGCGGCCCGATGGCGCTTTCGCCGGTCTGCACGATCAGTTCCACGGTGTCGCGGGGCCGCAGATCGTCGAAGCTGCCGTCCACCACGCTGTTGCGGTGGAAATAGATCAGGCGGTTGTCGGTCGCGATGATCTGGCCGAAACCCTTGTCATGGTGGATTTCGGCCACCTTGCCCTGAAGCGGGCCTTCATGGGTCTTCACGTTGCCTTCAAGCTGCTTCTTCCAGCGATTCAGCTGGACCGCCATCGTGGCGAAGGCGTCGCGCACGGCGACACGCAGATATTCGTGGGCTGCCACGTCGTTCTGGTCATTCCGCACGACGAGTTCCTTGCCCGGCACGCGCAGCTCGATCGTCACCTCGTAGAGATTGCCGGTCTGCTGGCGCTTGTGCGGGGCGCGGATATGGACGTGGCAGCTCGTGATGCCGTCGAAGAACTCTTCGAGATGCCCGGCCTTTTCGAGCACCAGCGCCCTGATCTCGTCCGAGGGTTCGACATGCTGGAAGGAAAGCTCGATCGGGGTCTGCATCGGGGGGCCTGTCGGTTGCTTGCGCGTGTCGCCCAGTCTGCCCGGGTCATGCCGGTGCGTGCGTTAGCAGCGGTTAAGTCGCCCCCGGGATTTCCCGATAGGATGCGGGGCGAGACCGAGGCGCAGGCACCGGGCAAGAAAGGAAGGACTTCATGGATCTCGACAATGACACCTGGGTCGTCGTGGCCGACGGCGAGAAATACCTCCTCCTGCGCAACCGGGGCGACAGGACGCATCTGCGTCTCGAGGTTGTCGATCATGCGGACATACCGAACGCCCCGGCGCACGAGCTGGCGTCGGATCGCACGGGCCGCAGGTATGATGCCGCGCGGAACGTGTCAGGCCAGGTCAAGGCCTGGGGCAGGAGCGCCATGGAGGAAACCGACTGGCACCGCCTGGCCGAGGCGCGATTTGCCGACGAACTGGCGGGCAAGCTGCGGGACTGGGCGGCGGCAGAACGCTTCGGGCAGCTTGTCGTCGTCGCCGATCCCCGGTCGCTCGGGACCTTGCGACAGGCTTATGATGACAGGCTGAGGTCAGTGATATTGGCCGAGATCGACAAGAACCTGACCAACCTGCCGCTGGAGGGGATCGAGGCGTCGATCCGCGGGTGGCAGCCCGGTTGACCGACCGATCAGCGCAGTCCGCGGGCGATATCGCGACCCATGATCCGCGCGCGTTTCCCGTGCCGGTCAGTTGGCGGGGCCAGCCGTCGGGTTCGAAGCCGATCTTCGCGGTCCTGGCGCAGCCGGTGATCCTCAGATGGCCGCCCCGGGCCTTCAGTGCCTTGACGCGGTCGGACCGGATGGTGCGCGCCGGTTCCGGGGACGTGTCGCCGCCACGCCGCTGCGGCCATTCCATGCGATCCAGCCCTGTCCCAGAAGAAGCGGCGCGACGCTGGCCGAGGCCGCCAGCACGAGGCCCTCTGTCCCGGGCGAGGCCAGCTGCAGCAGTTCGGCCAGCGCCGGAAGCCAGAGCGCCAGCGCGATGAGCCCGAGGCACAGCCCGATCGCGCCCCAGACATAAGGGTTGCGCGTCACATCGTTGCGGGTAAGGCCCGCTGCGGGGTCGCGCAGGTTGAAGACGTTCCAGATCTGCCCGAGCGACAGCGTGAGAAAGGCGACCGTGACCGAGGCGGGCGTGTCGAGGCCCAGCCAGTAGAGCGACAGCACGAAGGCGCCCAGCGTCGCGAGGGTGATCGCGCCCCCCAGCAGGGCCATGAAGATCCATTGTCTGCGGCCGATCATCGGTTCCCCGGGGTTGCGGGGCGGTCTGGTCATGATGTTCGCGTCGCCCCGGCCTAGCCCCAGCGCGAAGGCCGGAAAGACATCGGTCACGAGGTTGAGATAGAGGATCTGCAGCGGCAGAAGCGGTGTGGGCAGGCCGCTGCTGACGGCGATGCCGACGACGAGAACCTCGCTCAGGTTGCACGACATCAGGTAGATGACGAACTTGCGGATGTTCTCGAAGATCGCGCGGCCCTGGTGCATCGCGGCGATGATGGTCGGGAAGGCGTCGTCGCGCAGGACCATGTGCGCGGCCTCTTTCGCGACATCGGTTCCCCGCTTGCCCATTGCGATGCCGATATCTGCCTTCTTCAGCGCGGGGGCGTCGTTGACGCCGTCGCCGGTCATCGCCACGACATGCCCCGCCTTCTGGAAGATCGAGACGAGCGTGAGCTTGGTTTCCGGCGCCACGCGCGCGAAGACATCGGCGGCCAGGATGCGGTCGCGGTCGCGCGCGTTCAGCGTTTCGGGGTCGATGCCTGCAAGCTCCTTGCCTTCGATGACCGTGAGCGCGCCATCGCCCAATCCGGCGTTTTCCGCGATGGTGCGGGCGGTATCGGCGTGATCGCCGGTCAACATGATGACCCGGACACCGGCCTTCCGGCTTGCCGCGATGGCGCCGGGCACGTCGTCCCGCAAAGGGTCGAGCAGGCAGACCAGCCCCAGCAGCACGAGATCGCTGTAGGGGTCGGCCTGTTCGGCGACGCCGCGTTTCATGGCCAGGGCCAGAAGCCGCAGACCGTCCTGCGCGGCCTCTGTGTTGCGGTTCAGCCAGTCTTTGCGCGCCTTGTCGTCCAGGGCCCGTGTCGCGCCGGTTCGGGTGAGCACCTGCGAACAGGCGTCCAGCACCGCTTCGGGCGCGCCCTTGACGGCCAGAAGATGGCCTTCTGCGCCCAGATGGAGCGTCGCCATCATCTTGGCGTCGGGGTCGAAGGCATGTTCGCGGGTTTCGGGCAGGTCTGACAGCAGGCCGCCCCGTGTCAGGCCCGCGGCCTTCGCGGCCGACAGAAGCGCGACCTCCATCGGGTCGCCCGCGTCGGGGCCTTCGGGCACACCGGCCAGTTCGGCATTGCTGCACAGCGCGCCGACCCGCAAGGCCCAGGCGAGGCGGTCATCGTCTTCGGGCGACAGCGCCGTGCCGCTGCTCCGGAAGGGTCCGTCCGCGCGGTCCGCATCGACCTCTACATCCCCATCCTCGAGCAGATAGCGCACCACCGTCATCCGGTTTTCGGTCAGGGTGCCTGTCTTGTCGGTCAGGATCACCGTCGTCGCGCCCAGCGTTTCCACCGAAGACAGCCGCGTGATGACGGCGTTGCGCGCGCTCATCCGCCACATGCCGCGCGCGAGGCTGAGCGTCGCCACCACGGGCAGACCCTCGGGCACCGCCGCCACCGCCAGCGCCACCCCGGTCTGGATCATCGCGAAGATCTCGTGGCCGCGCAGGATGCCCGCGCCGATGGTCAGCGCCCCCAGCGCCAGCGTCAGCCAGACCAGCCTGTGCCCCAGCCGGTCGAGCCGCGGTTCAAGGGGGGCGACCTCGCGCTCGGCGCTCGGGGCCAGGTGGCTGA
>CAZNMV010000305.1:0-4446 GCA_964573835.1 uncultured Aestuariivita sp.
CGAGCACGACCTTGAGCGCGGCGGGCAGGCGCGAGAAATCGCCAAGCCCGGCGGCTTCGGCCGCGGGGATCGAATAATAGGCATATGTCCGGCCACCCGCCTGCAGCATGCGGCGGGTTTTTGCGGTATCCTGACCTGTAACGATGGGCATGTGGCTCCTCCTGAGAACCTTGAAGAAGGCGGGTCGCTGGGCGCGTATCTGCCGCGTTCGGGGCGGCCTTTCAACCTGAAACGCGGGGGGTGCGGCAATTTTGTATACCATAGTATGCAAAGTGCCGAGACTCGTCGCGGGGCCGCCCCCTCGCTAAACCTTGATTGGTTATTTCAGCCCTCTGCGCCTAGGTCAGTGGGACAAAATGAAGTCAGTCCCACAGGCCCTCATGACCCGACTTATGGCCCTTGTTTCGTCCTTGTGGATCGCGTTGGCGCTGCCGGTGTCGGCGCAGAACGCACCCGTGGTGGTCGAGCTGTTCACCTCGCAGGGCTGTTCGTCCTGTCCGCCCGCCGACGAATTGCTGCGCACCCTGTCGACGCGGCCCGATGTCATCGCGCTCGCCCTGCATGTGGATTACTGGGATTACATCGGCTGGAAGGATGCCTTCGCCCGCCCCGAACATACCCAGCGGCAAAAGGCCTATGCGATCCGCAGCGGGCTCAAGACCGTGTATACGCCGCAGATCATCGTGAACGGCATGGATGACGTGATGGGCGCGCGGGCGATGGAACTGGCCGATGCCGTCGCCCGCCATGCTGCACAGCCGCAGCGCGCGGTGCTGGCGGTGGAACGCAGCGGTGGCCAGATGAAGATCGCGGCGCGGATGCTGATGCCCGGGGCCGACATGCCCATGGTGGTGCAGCTTGTGCGCTATTCCCCCGAACGCGAAATCCACATCACCCGTGGCGAGAACGCGGGCCGGCACATGATTTATGCCAACGTGGTCGAGGGCTGGACGATCCTTGGTGAATGGAGCGGGCGCGAACCGTTCGAGCTGACCGTGCCGGTCGAAGGCGATCGCCCCGGTGCGGTGCTTATCCAGTATGCCGATCAGGGGGCGATCGTCGCCGCGGCGCGACTGGACTGATCCGGTTCAGCCGTCGGGGTGGCCCATCCCGTACCACGGCTTCCAGCGGCGGTGAATCCAGAACCATTGGCCCATGTGGCGGCGCACCATGCCCTCGAGATCGTCGTTGACGGCCTGTGTCATGGTGCGGGCGTCGCTGTGCGGGATCGGCGCGTTCAGGTGAATGGTGAAGTCGACCCCGTTGGCGTCGCGGATGGAATGGGCGGGGATCAGCTCCGCGCCGTATTTGAGCGCCAGTTCCGCCGCCACGAGCGAGGTCGTGCAGGGCTGTCCGAAGAAGGTCAGTTCCTCGCCGCCATGGACATGCACGTCCATCAAGATGGCGAGAGTGCCCCCGTCGCGCAGATACTTGACCAGTTCCATCATGCCCCGGCGGCCCTGTTCGAAGAGCGGCTTGCCGTTGGTCTCCATCGCGCGGACGTAATGCGCGTTGAAATAGGGGTTGGCCATCCGCCGGTAGAGCGAGCCCATCTGGAACCCGCGGGGCAAGAGGTTGGCGCGGATGGCGTCGTAATTGCCCAGATGTCCGGCCACCAGGATGACGGGCCGCCCTTCGGCCCGCGCGGCCTCGAGCGCGGCGAGCCCGGGGCCCTGCGGCGGATGCGCGTTGGCGTGTTTCTGGAAGGGCTTGCCGGAATAGATCTCGATCAGGGTGCGGCCCGCATTGTCGGCCACCTCGCGGCAGAGGCGGCGCAGATCGTCCTCGGACAGGTCGGGGCGGGCAAGGCCGAGGTTGCGTCGCACGCGACGGTCGAAGCCGACCAGCGGCGCGATCACGCGGCTGACGATCCGGCCCATCAGGCGCACCCGCATGGTATAGGGCAAGAGCATCATCGCCCCGATCAGGCCCCGGGCGACGAGGTTTGACACGAAGAACCCGGACTTTGCGGTCAGCGACAGATCTGAAGGCTGGCGGGGCATGGGTCCGGTCGGTGTCAGGCGCGTCGGCTGGCGCGGGCGGCAGCGGTTTCACGATGCCAGACATAAAGACCCGCGGTCGCGATCACAACCATGCCGAGGATCGACATGGCATCGGGCCATTCGGAGAAGAAGAGGATGCCCCAGAGCGTCGCGAAGACCAGACCGCTGTAGGAATAGGGCGCGAGCATCGCCGCCTCGCCCGCGCTCAGCGCGCGGATGAGCAGAAGTTGCCCCAAGGTGCCGGTTCCTGCCAGCGCCGCGATCAGCAGCCAGTCTGCGGGCGCGGGCGGCGTCCAGGCGAACGGCACCGCCAGCGACAAGAGTACCGTCCCCACAAGCCCGGTGTAGAACAGCGATGTCCATGGGCTTTCCGATCGGCCGACCCGGCGCGTCAGGAGCGCGTAGCAGGAATAGCAGATCGCCGCGGCCAGCGGGCTGAGTGCGGCTGGCGTGAAGATATCGCTGCCCGGGCGGATCACGATCCACGCGCCGCCCAGTGCGGCAAGGATGGCCAGCGCCCGCCGCAGGCCGACGCGTTCGCCCAGAAAGAGCACCGCGCCCAGCGTGATGAAGACGGGGTTTGTCGCCATCAGCGCCGCGGCGGATGTCAGCGGGATCGTGCTGAGACCGATGAAGAAGAAGGCCGTTGCACCCATTAGCGACAGCGACCGCAGGAACTGCAAAAGCGGATATTCCGTGCGCGCCACGCTGCGCAGATGCGGCAGCACGAGAATGAGGACGAGCAGCATCTGGCCCGCATAGCGCGCCCAGAGCGTCGGCAGCACCCCGATGCGGGGGGCCAGGGCCTTGACGGTGACGTCCATCAGCGAAAACGTCAGGATCGCGAGGATCATCAGCGCGATGGCGCGCCCCGGGTCGACCGTGCCCGTGGGTGTCGGTGTCATCGGCGGGCCAGGGCGGATCGGGAAGGGCGCGGGGTCATGCCCCGTGATGACCCGAACGCGCGGCCTTGTCCATCACTTGCGCGCGGGGGTGGCGTCGGTCGGTTCGGGATAGCCAAGCACGATGTCGCCCCGCGCCTCGAGCCTGCGGATCGCGTCGATGATGGTGATCAGCGCTTCTTCCCCTTCGGTGTCGGAGGGGGCTGCACGCTCGGCGATTTCCTCGCGCAGCGCGTCGGACAGCCGAGCCGAGATGCCCGAGAGCAGGAAGTCGGCCGTGCCCGCATATTCCGCCTGGCGCCCCGCGAAGGCAAGCGCGGTGACCGTCACGGCCTGATCCACATCGCGCAGGATACGCGCGACATCGCGCGGCGACACGCGTTCGGGGATATGCGCGAAGGTGAAGAGCGCCCTGCGCACCGCGGTCGCGAAATCGGCATCCTGCTGGTCGAGCCCTTCGAGAAGATCGTCCCGCGTGGCCGAGGGCGAGCGGTTGAGGATTTCCCCCACCCGGTCGGACGGCGTGGCGGCAAAGGCGCGGGGCGCGCGCGCGTCAAGCCGCGTTGCCAGCGACAGGCCGATCCGGTCGACCGCGTCGGGCGTCACCGCCCCGGTCAGGGACACGGCATAGGTGATGCGGCGCGCCAGCGGCCCGGGCAACCGGCCCAGGAGCGCCGCGGCCTTCGCGGTATCGAGCTTGGCCAGCATCACCGCCGCCACCTCGGTGCTTTCGGTTTCCGCGATCGAGACGAGATCGGGCAGGTCAGCCCGGCGCAGCCGCTCCCATGGGTCGCCTGCAGCGCGCACACCGTTTTCACGGCGCAGGCGCGCGGCGGTCTGCGCGCTGATCTTGCCGTCGAGCATGGTGAGCGCCCCGGCCATGCCGCGCGGGAAGGACAGGCCCACGGCGTCGAGTTCGTCGGCGAATTCGGTGACCACCTGCGTCAGCGTGTCCCGGTCGATGAGGCCCATCCGCCCCATTTGGGCGGTCAGCGCCGCCTGCAGGTCTTCGGGCAGATCCTCGATGGGGATGTCGGCGCCTTCGGTCAGCAAAAGCCGCACGATCACCGCGGCCTTGGCGCGGCGCCCCAGCGGCAGGCGCGGGGCGGGCTGCACCGCCTGCCAGCGCGGGACGGCGGGAAGGGAAGGCCCGGTCAGGGAAAGCGTCATGATCTGCACCCATGAGGACGTTGCGCACTGCGCGTCATCTAAGGGTGCAGAGGTGAAGAATTCCTCAATCAGTAATCCGAGGTCTGCCCCGTCGCGATCGCCTGTGCCAGCGCCGTTTCGGGCCAGGATCCCGCGCCGCCCCGGGCGCGGATCTCGCGCAGCTGCCCGCGTGCGTCTGCGATGCGTCCGGCCTCGACATGGGCAAGGCCCAGATAGGACCGCGCCAGCAGGTTGTCGGGGTTCTTGCTCAGCGCCCGGTCGTAGTAGTCGAGAGCCGTCTCCATCCGGCCCAGCCGCCGGTGGGTGAAGCCCCAGTAGGTCAGGACGAAATCGTCCGTCTGATCGGGGATCGCGCGCAGCACACCTTGCGC
>CAZNMV010000306.1:0-4410 GCA_964573835.1 uncultured Aestuariivita sp.
GATCCTCGGTCCAGCCGAAGGTGTCCCAGCTGTCCTTCATGTGATCCGGCAACGGCGCCGTCAGGTCGAGCGGCCTCTTCGTCATCGGATGTTCGATGATCAGCCGCCGCGCATGCAGGTGCAGCTTCTTCGAGATGATGCCGCCCACCTGCGCGCCCCAGCCGTCGCCCTGGTTTTCCTGCCCCGATCCGCCGTATTTCCCGTCACCCGCGATGGGGTGGCCGATCTCGGCCATGTGGACGCGCAACTGGTGGGTGCGGCCGGTCACCGGCTCCATCGCCACCCATGCCGCGCGGCCCGCCACACGGTAGAGCGTTGCGTAAAGCGTATGCGCGCGTTTCGCACCGGGCGTGCGGTCGGTCTCGGACGGGTGGATCGCCAGCATCTTCTCGCCCTCGCCGCCCGCGCCATGGCCCGGCGCCTTGACGAGGCCGGTCTTGATCTCGCCCAGGTAGGGCTTCGGCACACCCGCGACGAGCGCCCAGTATATCTTGCGCGTCTCGCGGTGGCGGAAAGCGGCGGTCAGGGCCGCGGCGGCCTCGCGCGTGCGCGCCAGCAGCAGGACGCCAGAGGTGTCCTTGTCCAGCCGGTGCACAAGGCGCGGTTTTTCGTCGTAGCCGAAGCACAGCGCCTCGGACAGGCCGTCGACATGGCGCGTCTGGCCGCTGCCGCCTTGCACGGGAAGGCCCGGCGGCTTGTTGATCGCGATGACGTGGTCATCGCGGAAGATCACGCAGTCGCGGATCATCTTCGCATCGGCGTCCGACACGCGCGGCGCGGCGGGTCTGGGGGGCGGCGGCGTATCGGCCGCCTCACCCAAAGGCGGCACGCGCACGCTCTGGCCCACCTCGATCCGGGTCGAGGCCTTCACGCGGCCTCCGTCCACGCGCAACTCGCCCTTGCGGCACATCTTTTCGATCTTGCCCTGTGCAAGATGGGGAAACCGCCGCTTGAGCCAGCGGTCGAGGCGCTGGTCGCCTTCGCCCTGGGCCACCGTGATCGTCTGCACACCGCTCATGCGAAAGCCCCCCGCCCGATCCACAGGCCCAGCATCAGCCCGCCTACCGACCCGGCGACCGACAGCGTGACATATATCGCGGCCAGACCCATCTGGCCGCGTTCGATCAGCGTCACGGTTTCCAGCGAGAAGGCCGAAAAGGTGGTGAAGCCGCCCAGAATTCCCGTCATCACGAAAGGCGACAGGTGCGTCAGGCCCCTTTGCGCCGCAACAGCCGCGAAGAGACCCATGAGAAGCGAGCCGACGATGTTGACCGACAGAACCCCAAACGGCATCGCCGTCGGCCCCAGCAGACGGAATACACCCACCCCCGCAAGATAGCGGAGCACGGCACCGATGGCACCGCCGAGGGCAATCTGGGACAAGGTCAGGATCATCGCCGTGCTGTCGCGCGGGACGAGGGCAGAGTCAAGTTTGCCGCTGCGCGCGCAGTTTGGCGAAATAGTCGAGCCGCTTCTTCAGGTCGCGTTCGAACCCGCGTTCGGGCGGGGCATAGAGAACCGGGCGTTTCACGCCGTCGGGGAAGTAGTTCTGCCCCGAAAAGCTGTCGGGCGCATCGTGGTCATAGGCATAGCCCGCGCCATAGCCCTGGTCCTTCATCATCTTCGTCGGTGCGTTCAGGATGTGTTTCGGCGGCGGCTGCGACCCGGTTTCGCGCGCCAGCGCCATCGCACCCTTGTAGGCGACATAAGCCGCGTTCGACTTGGGCGCGAGGGCGAGATAGGCCACCGCCTGCGCGAGTGCCAGTTCGCCTTCGGGGCTTCCCAGCCGTTCATATGTTTCCCAGGCGTCGAGGCAGACGCGCTGCGCCTGCGGGTCGGCCAGCCCGATATCCTCGATCGCCATGCGCGTGATCCGGCGGGCGAGATAGCGCGGGTCTTCGCCCCCCGCCAGCATCCGCGCCAGCCAGTAAAGCGCCGCATCGGGATCAGAGCCGCGCACCGATTTGTGCAGCGCCGAGATCAGGTTGTAATGCTCGTCGCCGGACTTGTCGTATTTCGCCGCCCGCCGCATCAGACGGGTGGCAAGCTGGTCGGTGTCGAGCGGGCCGTCGGTCTTCCACGCCATGACCTGTTCGATCAGGTTGAGGCAGGCGCGCCCGTCGCCATCGGCCATCTCCTGCAGCGCCTCGCGGGCCTGTGCCTTCAAGGGCAGCTTGCGGCCCAGTTCGCGTTCGGCGCGCTGGGTCAGGAGTTCCAGATCGGCGAGGCTCAGGCGCTCCAGCACCAGCACCTGCGCACGCGACAGAAGGGCGGCGTTCAGCTCGAACGACGGGTTCTCAGTCGTGGCACCGACCAGAAGGATCGTGCCGTCCTCCATATAGGGTAGGAAGCCGTCCTGCTGGGCCTTGTTGAAGCGGTGGATTTCGTCGACGAAGAGGAGCGTGCCGCGCCCCTGCGCGCGGCGCAGCTTCGCGGCCTCGAACACCTTCCTCAGCTCGGGCACCCCGGTGAAGATGGCGCTGATCTGGACGAAGTGCAGATCGGTCTCATCCGCGAGAAGCCGCGCGATGGTGGTCTTGCCCACCCCCGGCGGCCCCCAGAGGACAAGCGAGGACAGCGCGCCCGAGGCCAGCATCACACCCAACGGCCCCTCGAGGCCAAGGATGTGGGACTGGCCGATCACCTCGGAGAGCCGCCGGGGGCGCAGGCGGTCGGCCAGCGGGCGCGGCGGTTCGGGTCCGTCTTTCGGCCCGATCGCGTCGAACAGGTCACCCACCGGTCACACCCGGAACCGAAGCACGACGCGCTGCCCAGCGCGCAGCACGTCGATCATCATGCGGCGGTCGCCGGTGGACAGCCCGCGGACGACATCTTCCGGCGTGACGGTGAAGACACCGTTAACGCCCAGCACGATGTCGCCCGGACGCAGGCCGATCCGGGCGCCGTAGTCGCCGAGTTCGGTGACCACGATGCCTTCGGCCGACAGCGACAGATCGAAGGCCGCCATCCATTTGGGATTGATCACCGCAACGCCCAGACCCGGCAGCACGGTGCGGTCGTCGAGCACCACGGGCGGGCTTGCCGGCTGGTCGGGCGGGGCGATCATCTGCACCGCCAGATCGACAGGTTCTCCGTCGCGCAGGCGTGTCACGCGCGCCTCGTGCCCGAGGCCAGCGACCGACATGCGGAAGATCATCTCGGAGGGCGTGTTGACCTCGCGCCCGTCAACATGGGTGATGATGTCGCCCGTGCGCAGGCCCGCCGCCCCGAAGGGCGAGAGCGGATGCACCTCGGCGATCAGGATGCCCTGCGGCACCGGCAGGCCCAGCGAGACGGCCAGATCGCCATCGACCGCCTGTCCGCCAAGCCCCGCCCAGGGCCGTTCGAACCGGTCGGCCCCCGCGGCGGCCTGGTCCACGAACTCAGCCACAAGGTTCGCGGGGATCGCGAAGCCGATCCCGTTCGATCCGCCCGACCGCGTCAGGATCGAGGTGTTGATGCCGATGAGATCGCCGTTCACGTCAATGAGCGCACCGCCCGAATTGCCCGGGTTGATCGCCGCGTCGGTCTGCAGGAAATAGCCGCGCGCATTGCCGGTGGCCGTGCCGGACCGGGCAAGGCCCGACACGATCCCCGATGTCACCGTCTGGCCCACCCCGAAGGGGTTGCCGATGGCCAGAACCAGTTCGCCCACCCGGACCCCGTCGCTGTCGCGCAAAGCCAGATGCGGCAGGCCCGCCGCGCCGTCGAGTTTCAGGATGGCAAGGTCGCTTTCCTGATCTCCCAGAAGGACGGTCGCGTTGAATTCGCGCCGGTCGGCCAGCACCACGCGGATATCCGTCGCCTGCCCCACGACGTGGTAGTTCGACACCACGATCCCGTCCGGCGACAGGATCACGCCCGAGCCGAGAGAGTTCTGCACCCTCGGACGCGGATCGGCGAAGCCGCGGAAAAACTCCTCGAAGAAGGGATCGCCCTGAAAGGGGCTGGTGCGGCCCGGGCGCACGATCCGGGCATAGATGTTGACGACGGCGGGCGCGGCCCGTTCGACCAGCGGTGCGAAGCCCAGCGCGATCTCGGCCCGGCTTTCGGGCACGCGGGTCTCGGACGCGGCGGGCAGGGCGAAGGCCAGGGCGGCCAGACAGATCAGCAGAAGGCGCATCGGCAAGGTCCTCTGCCGCCGATATGCTGAGAGGCCAAGCGAAATGCAAGCCGCAGCGCAGGCGCGTCGGATTGCCGGGCGCCGGAATTTTTCAAAAATTCCGGGCCGGAAACTTTGCAAGTTTCCGCTCCACAACGAAAAACCCCGCCTCGAGGGCGGGGTTTCCGGTCGTCTGCCACTGCGGGCAGGACTTATTCTGCGTCGGCCATCGCTTCTTCGGCGGCCAGACGTTCCTTGTCGGCGGCACCCTTGGCGTTCGGGTCGCGGTCGACGAATTCGATGATCGC
>CAZNMV010000307.1:0-4386 GCA_964573835.1 uncultured Aestuariivita sp.
CCGGCCCGCGCGCCCGCCTCGACGCGTTCATGGGCGCGCGC
This sequence comes from uncultured Aestuariivita sp., assembly GCA_964573835.1. Classification (GTDB taxonomy): domain Bacteria; phylum Pseudomonadota; class Alphaproteobacteria; order Rhodobacterales; family Rhodobacteraceae; genus JAGYKE01. The sequence continues at coordinate 42 of CAZNMV010000307.1, forward strand.
GCCCTCGGACAGGGCAAAGACCGCCTCGACCGGGCTGTGCAGCGCGCCCGCCGCCAGCGCCCCGTGCAGCCGGTCGATCGCCACCTGGCGCCGCTCGGGCGGCAGCAGATAGACCAGCGCCATCTCCAGCGTCACCGACTTGAACATCAGCGGATAGAAGGGCAGGGCCGGCTCCATCAGGGCGGCCGAGCCATAGGCGCAGATGCGCCCGCCTTCCGCGATGACCTGCGCTGATGTGGCGGCGTTGCGGCCGAACTCCACCTCGACGATGCGGTCGATGGGGCCGCCCGCGGCCTCGAGGATCGCCGCGCCGGGCTCCGCGTCGGTGAAATCGATCGCCGCATGCGCGCCCGCGTCCCGCACCCGCTGCAGCGCCGCCGCGCCCCGCGCCGTGGCGATCACCGTCGCGCCCCCCCAGACCGCAAGCTGCACCGCCAGATAGCCCACGGTGCCCGCGCCGCCCTGCACCAGCACCGTCTTGCCCGCCACGTCGCCGTCGCCGAAGACCGCATGCGCCGCCGTCAGCCCCGGAATGCCCAGCGTCGCGCCAACCTCGAGCGACACCGCCTCGGGCAGGGGCACGGCCTGCGCCTGCGGCAGGCAGATCACTTCCGCGCAGGTTCCCATGGCGCGCCGCCATTGCCCGTTCCAGACCCAGACGGGCTGGCCCAGCCGGGACGGATCGACCCCGTCGCCCAGCATGGTGATCACGCCCGCGCCGTCGCTGTGCGGCACGATCAGATCATAGGGAAACGCGCCCCCGCCCGCCCGGGCACCTGCGCGCAGCTTCACATCCGACGGGTTCACCCCCGAGACCGCGATGCGAACCTGCACCTCGCCCGACCCCGGTTCGGGCGTGGGGATGTCCTCGACCGACAGAACCTCGTCCGCGGGGCCGAACCGCCGATAAGTGAGTGCCTGCATCGCCATCCCTCCCATGCCGTGACGTCACGCGCCAAGGGGCGCGCGGGCTTGCTAGCATGATGCGGCACGGCAGAGGAGGGCCAAATGCAGATCCTGCGCACACCCGACACCCGTTTCGCGGACCTCAAGGATTACCCGTTCGCGCCGCATTATGCCGAGATCGGCGACACGATGGGCGGCACGCTGCGCCTTCACTACCTCGACGAAGGGCCGCGCGATGCCGCCCCGGTCCTTCTGATGCATGGCGAGCCGACCTGGAGCTATCTCTACCGCCAGATGATCCCGGTGCTGACGGCGGCGGGGCACCGGGTGGTGGCGCCCGATCTGGTGGGCTTCGGCAAGTCCGACAAACCCGCGGCGCGTACCGATTATACCTATGCCCGCCACGTCGCGTGGATGACCGACTGGCTGACCCGGGTCGATCTGCAAGGCATCACGCTGGTCTGTCAGGACTGGGGCGGGCTGATCGGGTTGCGCCTTGTCGCGGCGATGCCCGACCGCTTCGCCCGCGTGGTGACGGCGAACACCGCCCTGCCCACCGGCGACCGGCCCATGAGCGCGGCCTTCGCCGCCTGGCGCGCCTTTTCGCAGGAGGTGCCGGATTTCCGCGCGGGCCGCATCGTCCATGGCGGCACGACGAAGAAGATCGGCCCCGAAGACCAGGCCGCCTATGACGCACCCTTCCCGGATGAAAGCTTCAAGGCGGGCGCACGGGCCTTCCCGATGCTCGTCCCCGACAGCCCCGACGATCCCGAAGCCCCCGCCAACCGCGCGGCATGGGAGGTGCTGTCGCGCTTCGACAGGCCCTGGCTCACCGCCTTCGGTGCCGATGACAAGATCATGGCGGGCGTCGACCGCGTCTTCCAGACCCGGATCCCCGGCGCGGCGGGCCAGCCCCATGTGACGCTGCCGGATGCGGGGCATTTCCTGCAGGAGGATGTGGGCCCCGACCTCGCCCGGATCGTCGCGGACTTCATCGCCGCGACGCGCTAGTCCCGCACCTCGTCCGCCGCCACGCCCCAGAGCGCACTTTTGCGCGCCCAGCCGCGATGGCCGCCCGCCGAGATGCGGCACCATTCGGGCAGGCATTCGCCCAGCCGCGCGATCACCCCCGCCTCGAACGCCGCCGCCACCGGCGCGTCGTCGTCGGGCCGGGCGTGCACCGTGGTCATGTCACGCTCCACCAGCACCGTGCGCACCCCTGACAAAAGCGCGAAATGCACCCAGCCGCCCTGACCGTCACGGTCCTGCACGCGCCGCCAGTGCCCGTGCTCGGCCGTGACCTCCAAAGGCATGTCCCGCCGGGTGAAGACCCAGTCGATCCGGTGCGACAGCGACGGGCCGCGCCGCACGTTGCCCTCGGCCGCCTTCATCGACACGAAGCGCGGCAAGGGCAGGTTCGTCACCGGGCCGCGGTCGCCCGCCTGCGCCGCCGACGGCGCCACCGCGCCCGACAGGGTCATCGCGGCCACAAGGGCCAAAATCCAAACGGTTTTCTGTCTCGCCACGACCTGCCTCGGTATCCTGACTGACTGCTCTGTCCTGATGGCTCGCCGGGCGCGCGCCTCTTGGGTTCTTGTGCCCCGTGCCATCCTGCGCCACCATGCCCGAGAGGCGGCTGATTTGAAAAGCTGAAGGAGTGAGGCAGTGCCAAGAGAGCGGTTGAGTGTTGTCGTGACGCGACGGTTGCCCGACCCGGTCGAGACCCGGTTGAAGGAATTGTTCGATGTCCGGCTGCGCGATGACGACACGCCGATGTCCCGCGCCGACCTGATCGAGGCGCTGCATGGAGCTGATGTCCTCGTGCCCACGATCACCGACACGATCGACGCAGGGCTTCTTGGCCAGGCGGGCGACAAGCTGAAGCTCATCGCGAATTACGGCGCGGGCGTCGATCACATCGACGTCGCCACCGCCCGCCAGCGCGGCATCCTCGTGTCGAACACGCCCGGTGTGCTCACCGACGACACCGCCGACATGACCATGGCGCTGATCCTCTCCGTCACCCGACGCATTCCCGAAGGCCTTGCGCTGATGCAGAAGGGCGAATGGACGGGCTGGGCCCCCACCGCGCTTCTGGGCGGTCGCATCGCAGGAAGGCGGCTTGGTATTCTGGGCATGGGGCGGATCGGGCAGGCGGTGGCGCGGCGCGCGCAGGCCTTCGGCATGCAGATCCACTACCACAACCGCCGCCGCCTGCGCCCCGAGGTCGAAGACCGCTACGAGGCGACCTATTGGGAAAGCCTCGACCAGATGGTGACGCGGATGGATGTCATCTCCATCAACTGCCCCTCGACGCCCTCCACCTACCACCTGATGAACGCGCGACGGCTCAAGCTTCTGAAGAAGACCGCCGTGATCGTGAACACCTCGCGCGGCGAGGTGATCGACGAAAACGCGCTGACCCGCATGCTGCGCGCGGGCGACATCGCGGGCGCGGGCCTCGATGTCTATGAAAACGGCACCGACGTGAACCCGCGCCTGCGCGCGATGGAGAACGTGGTGCTTCTGCCGCATATGGGATCGGCCACCGTGGAGGGCCGGATCGAGATGGGCGAGAAGGTCATCATCAACATCAAGACCTTCCAGGACGGCCACCGCCCGCCCGATCAGGTGGTGCCGTCGATGCTGTGACATGCGCGCCTTCGTCGCCATCGACCCCGACGAAGACGCCGCCGATGCGCTGGAGGCGGTCCAAACCGGCCTGCCTTCCGCCCGGCGCACCCCGCGCGACAACCTGCACCTGACGCTTCTGTTCCTCGGCGACCAGCCGCAGCATGCGCTGTCCGCACTCGACGACGAGCTCGCCGCGATCCGCTTGCCGCCCTTCACCATCGTTCTGCAGGGGCTGGGTGTCATGGGCGACCATGCGCTGCACGCCGAGGCCGTGCTCTCGCCCCAACTCGACGCGCTGCACAAAGCCGTCGCGCGTGCGGCGCGCGCGGCGGGCATCGTGCCCGAACGCCGCCGCTTCCGCCCGCATGTGACGCTCGCGCGCCTGCGCGATCCGGGTGACCCCCGGCTTGCACCCTGGCTCACCCGGCAGGCGGGTTTCGCGGCGCGGATGCAGGTGACGGGCTTTTCCCTCTTCCGCTCCGACCTGCGCCCCGACGGCGCGCGGCATACCGAGCTTGCGCATTATCCCTTGGGCTGAGCGTCGCCTGCCCATAGGGTCGGCGCACAGACGGAAAGGAAAGCCCATGCTCCGCCACGCCGCCCTCGCGCTTTGTCTTGCGCTGGCCCCCGCCGCCATGGCGCAGCAGGCCGCCGACGCGGTCGCGCCCGAGGCCGCGACTGCGACGGGCGCCCTCGATCTCGGCCCCGAGATCGCCGCCGCCTATGCCGCCCGCGATGCAGGCACACCGGCCGAGGCTGCCGACTGGATGATCGCCGCCGCGAACCCCCACGCGGTGCTTGCCGG
>CAZNMV010000308.1:0-4370 GCA_964573835.1 uncultured Aestuariivita sp.
GGTCCGTTCATCAGCGCGATGTCGATATCCTCGGGCGTGGCCTCGCCATTGGCGACCATGTGCAGCGCTTCGCGCCACAGCGCCTCTTGCAGCCGCGTCGCCACGAAACCAGGGATTTCTTTTTTCATCATCAGCGGCGCCTTGCCCGCGACGCGATAGAATTCGCCGGCCCACTCTACCACCGCAGGGTCGGTTTTCTCGCCGCCGACGATCTCGACCAGCGGCAGCAGATAGGGCGGGTTGAAAGGATGCCCGATCACCGTGCGCCCGGGTGTTTCGCAGTTGGCCTGAATGTCGGTCATCATCAGGCCCGAGGTCGAGGAGCCGATCACCACCGTCTCGGGCACGATGCGCCCCAGTTGATGATAGAGCGCCTGTTTCATCGCCAGATTCTCGGGCGCGCTTTCCTGGATGAACCCCGCCCCCTCGACCGCCGCATCGAGGTCATGGACGACGCGCAACCGGTCGAGCGAGGCACCCGGCGCAAGGCCCAGTGCGGTCAGGCTGATCCAGGCGGTATCAAGGATGGTGCGAAACGCCCCCTCCTCTGCCGGGTCGTGCAAATAGCTGGTGACGTCATAGCCGCGCGCCAGGAAATGCGCGGCCCAGCCGCCGCCGATGGGACCGCCACCGATGCTGGTGACACGGGTGATAGAGGTCGGATCTGGATACTTCATTCGCCCTTGAACCTCGGTTCGCGTTTCTCGACGAAGGCGGCCACGCCTTCGGCCGCATCATCGGATTTCAGCATCTTACGATAGGTCGGCATCGGGTCGGTGCGCATCTTGTGGAACGCCCGTTCCAGCGGCACGCATTCGATCTCGCGCTGAACCTCTTTCACCGATTGCATGGCCAAGGGCGCCGACCAGGCGATCGAGGCCGCCCATTCGCGGGCCGCATCCATCAGTTGTTCCCTGGGCACCACCTTGTTGACCAGACCGTAATGGGCGGCCTCGGTCGCGGACATGCGGCGGCCCAGCAGGAACATCTCCATCGCGATGTTGTGCGGGATACGCCGCGGCAGACGTTGCAGCGCGCCTGCGTCTGGCACGATACCCAGCGGCATCTCCGGCAGGCCAAACTCCACGTGATCGGCGGCGATCAGCAGATCGCAGGCCATCGCCATCTCAAACCCGCCGCCGATGGCCAACCCGTTGATCGCGGCGATCACCGGCTTGTTCAGCGCCCAGTTTTCGGTCAGGCCGGTAAATCCGCCAAAGCCGTAGTCATCGCTCTCCCACCAGTTATCAAGCTGCATCTCGCCTGCGTTCAGCGCCTTCAGATCCCAGCCCGCGCTGAAGATCTTGTCGCCTCCTCCGGTCAGGATCGCACAGCGCAATTCCTTGTCCTCGTGAAATTCCTGAAACGCCGCCGCCAGCGCCTGGCTGGTTGGCACGTCGATGGCGTTGACCTTGCCGCGCGACAGCGTGACCTCAAGAACATGGCCGTCACGGCGGGTGCTGACGCCCTCACTCATCGGGGTATCCTCCATTACCGGAATTCCGGCATGACTTCATTGCAGAACATCTTGAGCGATCGTTTCTGCGCGTCATGATCCAACCCCATCGAGGCGTAGTAGATGAACTCGTTCACGCCCAGGTCCTCGTACCGCTTCAGTTTACCGATGGCGGTTTCAGGCGAGCCGAACATCAGGTTCTCTTCCAGCATCTCGGGGTCGTATTGCTCGCGGCCCGCGATCTGATCCAACGGCAGTGCGGCGGGGAAGCCGTTGACGACGTCACCGGCATTGCGGAACAGGTTCTCGAATTGCGACAATAGGCGCCGGATGGCGTCCAGCGCCTGCTGGCGGTCGGTGGCATTGTCATAGATGCAGGCATGACGCATCAGCGCGAAACGCGGCGACCAGCCGTTATCGGCCTTGGCGATGGCCTCATCCAGCTGCCGCTTGTAAAGCTCTGCCTCGGCAAAGGGCCGGGTCAAGGGCCAGCAGTTGATATGGCAGCGGTTGCGCACGGCATAGTCATAAGTGATGGGCGAACGCGCGGCGACCCAGACCGGCATGTCGGCCTGCACCGGCTTGGGCACCGAGGTCGAGGTCGGGAACTGCCAGAATTCGCCGTCATGGGCATAATCGCCCTGCCATAGCGCGCGCACCGCTGGCAGCATCTCCTGCATATAGCGCCAGGCATCGGACTGTTTCAGCCCCGGTTTCATCCGGTCGAACTCGCGCTGATAGGCGCCCGAACCGATGCCGAATTCCAGCCGCCCGCCGCTGATCAGGTCAAGAAACGCCGCCTCGCCCGCCAGGTTGATGGGGTGCCAATAGGCCGCGGTCGCCACAGCCGTGCCCAGCCTGATCTTGCTGGTCTCTCCGGCCCACCAAGTCAGGATCTGGAAGGGGTTCGGCGCGATCGTCATCTCGATGGCGTGATGTTCAGCGGCCCAGACGATGTCGAAACCGCCCTCTTCGGCCATTTGCACCATCTCAAGCGTGTGACGCGCGACATCGTTCATGTCGAGACTGTCGTCGATCCGTTCCAGGTTGATGGCAAGTTGGAATTTCATTGTCCGTGTTCCTTTCCGGGCTCTGGCTCAGCGCATGACAAAGGGGTTGGCCATGGGTTCGTCGGATGTGTTCATCCACACCGTCTTTGGCCGGGTGTAATCGTAGATCGCCTGGAACCCGCTTTCGCGGCCATAGCCGGACCCCTTGATGCCGCCGAACTCGGCGATGGGAGAGACCACGCGATAGGTGTTGACCCAGACGATCCCGGCGCGCACGGCACCAGCCATCCTGAGCGAGCGGGCGCTGTCGCGGGTGAAGATCCCTGCTGCCAGCCCGTGTTCGGAATCATTGGCCAACGCCAGCACCTCTTCTTCGGTCCGGAAACGCTGAACGCTCAGGACCGGGCCGAACAGTTCGGTATCGACGATGCGCAGGTCCTGGCGCGGGCAGTCGATGATCGTCGGCTCATAGAACAGGCCGCCCAGCCCCTCGGGCTGCTTGCCGCCGGTAAGCACGGTGCCGCCCTCGGCCTGCGCATGGGCGACCTCGCGCTGGATATGCGCCAGCTGCCCGGCGGTGCAAAGCGGCCCCATCTGGGTCTCTTCCGCCAGCGGATCCCCGATCACGATGGCACGCGCCTGCGCCACCATCCGGTCCAGGAACTCTTCGGCGATGTCTTCGTGCAGGTAAAGCCGGGATCCGGCGACACAGCTTTGTCCCGTGGCGCCAAAGATGCCCGCGATCGAGGCGTTGACCGCGCTTTCGATATTGGCATCCTCGAACACGATGAAGGGTGACTTGCCCCCCAGTTCCAGCGAGACCTCGGCAAAGTTGCGCTTGGCGTTCTCCAGCACGTGGCGCGCCGCGTTCGGCCCGCCGGTGAACGAGACCCGCGCCACCAGCGGATGCCCGGTCAGCGCCCGCCCGCAGGGTTCGCCGTGCCCGGTGACGATATTCACGACCCCCGGTGGAAAACCGGCCTCTTCGATCAGCTTGCCGAATTCCAGCATCGCGGCACTGGCGTGTTCCGAGGCTTTCAGAACCACCGTATTGCCCGCCGCGAGGGCCGGACCGATCTTGACCGCGACCAGGAACAACTGGCTGTTCCAGGGCACCACGGCGGCGACCACGCCCAGCGGCTCGCGCTTGGTAAAGACGAACATGTCCGGCTTGTCGATGGGCAACGTTTCACCGCTGACCTTGTCGGCGCAACCGGCGAAAAAGTGAAAGAACTCGGCGATGTATTTCGCCTGCCAGCGGGTTTCCTTCAGCATCTTGCCGGTATCGACCGACTCGATCCGCCCCAGCTCCTCGGACCGGTCCGCCAGCAGATCGCCCAGGCGGCGCAGGTGCTTACCACGTTCAGTTGGCGTCATCTTGGCCCACAGCCCCGAGGTAAAGGCGCGATGCGCTGCCTCGACCGCCCGGTTCACATCCGCCTCGGTGGCTTCGGGAACCCGGCACCAGACCTTCCCGTCGGCGGGGTTGGTGCTGTCGAAAAGCGCTCCATCCGAGGCATCGACCCAAGCGCCGTCGATCAGCATCCGATAGCTCTGGACATCGGCCATCTCGGTCCTCCCTTTTTATCTCTCGTCTTATTCAAAGCGGCGAATCGTCGACGAGTTGTGCGAAAAATCGGCATCCATGTGTCGAAAATTCTTAAGTTGAGGATTGGGGATCAGGGCAGGCTGGCCACAAAAGGAGATGCGAACGTGACCAGCAGCAAGAAACAGGTAATCGGCGGCCCCCTCGAAATCGGTGGCAGGGTGCTGTCGCTATCGCGAGCCATCAGGGCCGGTGATTTTGTTTTTCTGACCGGCCAGATCCCGATGCAAGACGGAGCGCCGATGACCACAGGTTCAGTCGAAGATCAGACCCGCGCCGTGCTTGACGACGTTACCTC
>CAZNMV010000309.1:0-3597 GCA_964573835.1 uncultured Aestuariivita sp.
AGGGATGCACGCCCGTCGCCATCAGAGTGTCGGTCGCGTGGCGCTGAAGCCGCCCGATCTCGACCGGCTTGCCTTCCGCGGCCTCGCGCACGCAGGCCTCTTCGCACAAGGTCTCGGTCGGGCAGACGCGGGCGCACATGCCGCCCAGGATGTTCTGATCGAAGATCGTCTTCGCCGCCGCCCCGGGCTGGCCCACCTGGATCTGCCGGATGAAGAGCGGGATATCGATCCCCGTGGGGCAGGCCGTCACGCAGGGCGCGTCATGGCAGAAGTAACAGCGGTCCGCCGCCACCGCGGCTTCATGCGGGGCATAGGCCGGATGCAGATCGGCGAAGTTCTGCGCCAGTTCGTCCGCCGAAAGGCGACCGGCGACGATGCCGGCGGCCATGGAACCTTGCGCCATGCTGGGTCTCCCTTGTTTTTCATGGGAAGACTGCCAGATTCGAAAATTTTATCAATTGGTAAATTTTTGGTGCGGGCGCGTACAAGGCCCTGCCCTGTCCCATTGCCCAAATTCCGGGCGGTGGCAGCTCAGAACACCTTGAACGTCATCGTGGTGAGCGACCGTTCTATCCCCGGAATGCCCAGAAGTTCGTCATTGATGTATTTGCCCACATCCTGATCCTTGGGAATGTAGAGCTTCATCAACAGGTCATATTCGCCGCTTGTGGAATAGAGCTCGGAATGGATTTCGCGCAGCGCGATCTCTTCGGCGACCTTGTACGTGGTGCCGGGGCGGCACCGGATCTGGATGAAGACACATGTGCTCATCGCGCTCTCCCTTGGCTGGGCTGCAGGCTGGCACGCAGGACGGCGGCGCGCAATCCCCCCAACCCCTGCCGCCCCGCGCCCGCGCCGCAACAGGCGGCAGCCAAACTGCCGGGCGGGGCTTTGCAGCCCGCGCCGGTTGCGCCTATAAGCGCGCGTCGAAGAAAGGGAGCGCCCGATGCGCAAGGCCAAGGTCAGCCGCAAGACAGCCGAGACCGAGATCGAGGTCGAGATCGATCTCGACGGGACCGGCCGCTATGACAACGAGACCGGCGTGGGGTTCTTCGACCACATGCTGGACCAGCTGGCGCGCCATTCGCTCATCGACATGAAGGTGCGCGCCACGGGCGATCTGCACATCGACGACCACCACACGGTCGAGGATACGGGGATCGCGCTCGGTCAGGCGCTGGCAGAGGCGCTGGGGGACAAGCGCGGCATCCGCCGCTACGGGTCGTGCCTGCTGCCGATGGACGACGCGCTGGTGCGCGCGGCGCTCGATCTCTCGGGGCGGCCCTATCTGGTCTGGAACCTCGCCCTGCCCACGCCGAAGATCGGGACATTCGACACCGAACTCGTGCGCGAATTCTTTCAGGCCTTCAGCACCCATGGCGGCGTGACCCTGCATGTCGAGGCGCTGGCCGGGATCAACAGCCACCACATCGCCGAGGCCGCCTTCAAGTCGGTGGCGCGCGCCTTGCGCGACGCGGTCGAAACCGACCCCCGCAAGGCCGATGCGGTCCCCTCGACGAAGGGCGCGCTGTAGGCCCCATGCTGACGGCGATCATCGATTACGACAGCGGAAACCTGCATTCCGCCGAAAAGGCGTTCCAGCGCATGGCGCGCGAAACCGGCGGCGGCACGGTCACCGTCACCCGTGACGCCGACGTCGTGGCACGCGCTGACCGCATCGTGCTGCCGGGCGACGGGGCCTTCCCCGCCTGCGCTGCGGCGCTGCGCGGCGGGTCGGGCTTGTACGAGGCCCTGCGCGAAGCGGTCGAGGACAAGGGCCGCCCCTTCCTCGGCATCTGCGTCGGAATGCAGCTGATGGCAACGCGGGGTCTGGAATACGAAGACACCCCCGGGCTCGGCTGGATCGGCGGGGAAGTGGTGCGCATCACCCCCGGAGCGCCAGGCATGAAGGTGCCGCATATGGGCTGGAACGATCTGGTCGTCGATCACCCCCACCCGGTGCTGGACGGGATCGCCACGGGCGATCACGCCTATTTCGTGCATTCCTACCACATGCGCGTCAATGACCCGGCCCAGCGCCTCGCCCATGTCGATTATGGCGGCGACGTCACCGCCATCGTGGGCCGCGACACGATGGTCGGCACCCAGTTCCACCCCGAGAAAAGCCAGAAGACAGGCCTGCGCCTGATCGCCAACTTCCTCTCCTGGCGGCCCTGAGCGCCGCGCCTATTGCGCGCGCTGCCAGATCTGCGCGCGGCAGATGCCGAGAACGCAGCCCGACACTTCCAGTTCGTTGCCGTTGAGCTGCATCTTCGAACTGTAGGTCCGGTCGCGATCCGGTGCCCATATCTTGCCGCCGCCATAAGCCCCGTTGCCCGAGGCCTTCATGTCCCAGAGCATCCGCTTGCCCTGGTGTTCGTAATCGTCGGCCGCCACGCCGTTCGCATCGACCGCCCGCGCGATCGTTCCGCAAAGCGCGGCACCGCAGGGCGCGATCGTCACCAGAAGGTGCCCCCCGGTATCGCCCGGTTCCGTCCGCCAGGTGCCCGTCGCCGGATCGGCCAGGGCCGTCCCCGCGCTGATGATGGTTGCCAGAATGGCCATTGCACATGTCTTCATCGGTCGTCTCCCTCAACCTTTGCCTGCATTCTGGGGCAGCAATACCCGGCCGATCAAGTCCGATATGCGGCCGTGTTGCATTTTGCTTGGCCCCATGCCACTGGAAGCCCGCCGCGTCAGGGAAGCCACAGCCATGATCCTCTACCCCGCCATCGACCTGAAGGACGGCCAGGCCGTGCGCCTGCTGCGCGGCGAGATGGACCACGCCACCGTCTTCAACGACGACCCCGCCGCGCAGGCCCGCGCCTTCGCCGCGGCGGGCTGCGACTGGCTGCATCTGGTCGATCTGAACGGCGCCTTCGCGGGCCAGCCCGTGAACGGCGCCGCGGTCGAAGCGATCCTCGCCGCCTGCCCCGGCACACCCGCGCAGTTGGGCGGCGGCATCCGCGACATGGCCACGATCGAAGGCTGGCTGAAGAAGGGTCTTGCCCGCGTCATCCTCGGCACTGTCGCGGTCGAGGACCCCGCGCTGGTACGCGACGCCGCGCGCGCCTTTCCCGGGCAAGTCGCCGTCGGCATAGACGCGCGCAAAGGCCGTGTGGCCACCCGCGGCTGGGCGGAAGAGACCGAAGTGATGGCCACCGATCTCGCCCGCCGGTTCGAGGATGCGGGCGTCGCCGCCATCATCTATACCGACATCGACCGCGACGGCGCCATGCAGGGCCCCAACATCCCCGCGACCGAGGCGCTGGCGCGCGCGGTCTCCATCCCCGTCATCGCCTCGGGCGGGGTCTCCTCGCTTGCCGACCTGATCGCGCTGCGCGACACCGGCGTGATCGCGGGCGCGATCTCGGGGCGTGCACTCTACGACGGGGCAATCGATCTGGCCGCGGCGCTGGCGGCGCTGCGCGCCTGAACTTCCTCTCGCTGCAAATATCCCGGGGGTGAGGCCCGTCAGGGCCGAGGGGGCAGAGCCCCCTGCCCCTTCCCAAACAGCCCGATCCCCTCTATCAGGCGAACCATGCTGAAGACGCGGATCATCCCCTGCCTCGACGTGGCCGACGGCCGCGTGGTCAA
>CAZNMV010000309.1:3607-4355 GCA_964573835.1 uncultured Aestuariivita sp.
ACGGCAACAGAAAGCCTGCATGCGGGCGAACTGGACAAATCCGATCTGGCCCCGGACGCGCGGCAGGAACTGCTGTCGCTCTTCCCCGATCTGGGCTGGCTCGGGCGCGGCTTCGGCCCCCTTGCCCGGCCCTCGCTGACCGTTCAGGAAGGCCGCGCCTTTGCGTAGGGCGCAGCGGGGTTTGCATTCCGCAGCCGCGCCGCCTAAGACATGCGCAACACCCCTCATCCGGACCTGAGACATGCTGAAAACCCGCATCATCCCCTGCCTCGACGTGGCCGACGGCCGCGTGGTCAAGGGCGTGAACTTCGTCGATCTGGTGGATGCGGGCGATCCGGTGGAATCGGCCCGCGCCTATGACGCCGCGGGCGCGGATGAGCTGTGCTTTCTCGACATCCACGCCACGCATGAAAACCGCGGCACGATGTATGACGTCGTCACCCGCACGGCCGAGGCCTGCTATATCCCGCTGACCGTGGGCGGCGGCGTGCGCAGCCCCGAAGACGTGCGCGACCTCCTGCTGGCCGGCGCCGACAAGGTCAGCTTCAATTCCGCCGCCGTGGCCGACCCGACCGTGATCGCGCGCGCCGCCGACCGCTTCGGCAGCCAGTGCATCGTCTGCGCCATCGACGCCAAGACCGTCTCGCCGGGCAAATGGGAAATCTTCACCCATGGCGGCCGCCGCCCCACCGGCATCGACGCCGTCGCCTTCGCGCGCGAGGTCGCGGCACAGGGCGCGGGCGAGATC
>CAZNMV010000310.1:0-4352 GCA_964573835.1 uncultured Aestuariivita sp.
TCTCGCCGAACTGGTTGAGGTTGTGATAGGGCACCTGGCTGGCCGCGACCGCCGGGTCGAGCGAGTTGGTGCTTTCACCGCCGACAAGGCCCATCTTCAGCGTGCCGCCCTTGCGCGGCTCCGAGGCCTGCACGGCCTGGCTGAACAGCGTGCTTGCCACTGCGGCCGACACGCCCAGTGCGGCGGCGCGGCCCATGAATTCGCGCCGGCTCATCATGCCGGCGGTTACCCGCGCGGCGAAATAGGTCATTTGATCGTTCATCTGGTTCTCCCGTTGGCTCTGGAAATTCCGCATCTCGCGCGCGGTTGGTTATTGACTGATGGGTCAACACTGGCGCGTTTGACCGATGCTCGCAAGCCTTTTTACCCGCGCCAAGATGTCAGTGATGTTACATGTGATGACGGGGGATGGCACTGGTTTTCGCGGTCTCGAAGACAAGCCTGTCGTTCTCCCATGCTTCCAGGCGGGCCTCGAGATGAAAGGTCGTCTGATCCGCCCACATGGCGCAGCGCGCCTCGGTCCTCATGCGGATGCCGTCGCGTTCGGTTTCGTCCGTCCAGTGACACTCGCCGCGCGCCGACAGCGGATCGCCGGGATGGATGGACCAGCGTTCGCGCGCGACCGATCCGTTGATCAGCCCGTGGTCGAGATCGCGCAGTTCGCCGAAATCGTCCTCGATCACCAGCGTGACGGTGCCGGTGACATGGTCGGTCTCGGTCCGCCGCACATGGGCGGAGGGGCGCAGCGTTTCGGTCGCCCATGGCGTGTCGGCGTCTGGCGGCGGGAAGGCGCGTTCGGGGCCTTTGCCGTCGTGCAGCGGCAGGCCGAGATGGCCGGCCGTCACCGTCAGCGTCCCGGCCTGCGGCGCGGGCCACAGAAGCGGCCAATAGGCGTTCGAGACCGCCAGCCGCAGGCGATGGCCTTCTGGCACGCGGTAGGCGATGTGGTCGAGCACCACGCGCACCGTGACCGGCTGGCCCGGGCTCAGCGCCACGGGGTCGGCATGGCCGTCGCGGTGGCTGAGGTTCAGCACGCCATAGGTGATGCGGGTCGATGCCCCGTCGGGATGCACATGGCAGAGCCGCACCGCGATCTGCGCCTGCGCCACGTCGGACGCCAGCGTCAGCGTGACCTCAGGCGCGCCCGCGATGGCCAGATCGTGAGACAGCGGCCCGCTATCCCAGCAGACCGACCGCGCATCGTCGCCGCGCTGATCGTCGGGCATTTCCGGGCCAAGCCAGATCGCGCAATATTCGCCCGACGCCGCCCCGGTATCCTGCGGCGAGGCGACGGGCCGCGCGAAGGGCGCAGGCTCGGCCCCCAGCGTCCCGGATCCAAGGTGCAGGACATGGCCAGCCGCCGCCTGCGCATCGGCGTCGATCCAGCGGCCCGGGCGTTCGGTATACCAGGCCTGCGGGCGCACGCCGTCCATCAGGTAGACGGTATAATCGGGGTCATCCTCGACGCCCGTGTCGGCCCCTTTCAGCCAGCGGTCCCACCAGCGCAGCGCCTCCTGCAGGAAGCCGATGCGCGGTTCGGGCACGGCGAAATGGGGATACTTGTGCACCCATGGACCGATGATGCCCTTCGCGCCGGGGATGTTCGCCACGATCTGCGGCACCGCGTTCTTATAGGCGTCGCCCCAGCCCCCCACGGCCAGCACCTTCGCCGTGATCGCGCCGAAATCCTCGCAGACGGATCCGTGTTTCCAGTAGGCGTCGCGCGTCTGGTGGCGCAGCCATGTGTCGGGCAGGAAGGGCTCGCCGCGCAGGCGGTTCAGCCAGACCTCGCGCCAGTCGTCGGGGCGCAGCGCCGGGTCGGGCGGGCGCGAGGAATAGCTCCACATCGTGGCGCCCCAGCCCATGTTCTCGTTCAGGAGGCACCCGCCCTTGTAGTGGATGTCGTCGGCAAAACGGTCGACGGTGGAGCAGAGCGTGATGATCGCCTTGAGCGGTTCGGGCTGAAGGGCGGCCACCTGCAGGCTGTTGAAGCCGCCCCAGCTGATTCCCATCATCCCCACCGTGCCACTGCACCAGGGTTGGGCGGCGAGCCAGTTCACCACCTCGACCGCGTCGGCAAGTTCCTGCGGGGAATACTCATCCTCCATCAGCCCGTCGCTGTCGCCGTTGCCGCGCAGGTCGACGCGGATGCAGGCATAGCCGCGCCGCGCGAAATAGGGATGTGTCAGCGCATCGCGGGCGCAGGTGCCGTCGCGCTTGCGGTAGGGCAGGTATTCGAGGATCGCGGGCACGGGGTCGTCGCCCGCGTCCACGGGCCGCCAGATGCGGGCCGAAAGCCGGGTGCCGTCGGACAGGGTGATGCCTTCGTCGGGGTGGTCTTCGATGTCGCGCAGGGTGTTCTTCATGGCGGCACGGTCGGGCGGCGCGGGGTGCGGTGTCAAGCGGGGTCTTTCACCGCGACAAGAAGGTCCATGACATTGGTGCCGGTGGGCCCGGTCACCAGAAGCGCATCCCGCGCGGCGAGGTATGTGCCGCTGTCGGCGCGGGCAAGCGCGTCTTCCGCCCCCGGCCCCCAGGTGGTGCCGTCGACGATGCCGCCCGCCGCATCGGTCGGCCCGTCGCTGCCGTCGGTGCCGCCGACGACGACGGCGAGGCCGGGCAGCCCCGCGATCTCGCGCGAAAGCGCCAGCGCCAGCGCCTGATTGCGCCCGCCGCGCCCGGGGTTTTCGGGCAGGATCACGGTCGGCTCCCCGCCGAGGATCAGGGCGCCGGGGGCCATGGCGCGCAGCCGCGCGCCGATCCGGGGGGCGAGGGCCGCGATGTCGTCGTGCAGTGCCTCTTCGTTGCCATGCAGGGGCAGGTCCAGCGTTTTGGCGGCGGCCGAACGCGCGATGGCGTTCGACGCGACGATGCGGCTGTCATGGGCGAAACCCGCGCCTTCGGGGACAGATCCGATCCCCGACCCGATCACGGCGATGTCGTCTTTCGGCACGTCCGAGATCGCCAGCACGGTCACTTTCGCGCCCCTGAATCCCGACAGAAGCCCGCCGCCCTTGACCCGGCTGATCCTGCGGCGTTCGGCGTTCATCGCCCCGATGTCGAGGCCCGCGCCCAGAAGCCGCCGGTTCAGCGCCGCGAGGGTGTCGAGCGTTTCCCCGGGCACGAGGTCTTCGGCCAGCGCCGAAGCCCCGCCTGACACGAGCAGCAACAGGTGCGATCCCGGCGCCATGGCCCCGACCGCTTCGCGCAAGGCACGCCCGCCTTCAAGGCTGCGCGCATCCGGCACGGGGTGGGCGGCTTCGATCAGACGCACGCCTTCGGGCAGGCCCGCGCCGTGGCCGTCCTTGGTCACCACAAGGCAGGGCAGGGGGCCGTATGTGTCCAGCGCCGCACGCGCCATGGCCGCCGCCGCCTTGCCCACGGCCAGGATCGCGTCCGGCGCGGGGCCTCTCAGCGCGGCGCGGGTCGCGGCATGGCCGTCAACCGCCGCGACGCCCGCGTGCCAGGCGGCAAGGGCCGTGTCGCGCGCGCTCATCCTTCGATCCAGATCGTCACGGGGCCGTCATTCACGAGCGACACCGCCATGTCCGCCCCGAACCGCCCGGTTGCGACCGGAATGCCCAACGCAGCGACCGCGCCCGCGAAGTGGTCGTAAAGCCGTTCGCCCAGATCCGGCGGGGCCGCCTGAGAAAACCCGGGCCGGTTCCCGCGCGATGTGTCGGCGGCCAGCGTGAACTGCGACACGACCAGCGCCGCGCCGCCCACGTCGAGGATGGACCGGTTCATCTTGCCCGCCTCGTCGCGGAAGATGCGGAGCTTGGCGATCTTGGCCGCCATCGCGTTTGCCTCGGCCTCGGTATCACCCTGCATGGCGCAGATCAGGATCACGAGACCCGGGCCGATCTTGCCCACGGTGGCGCCGCCGATCTCGACCTTGGCCTCGGTCACGCGTTGGATGAGGGCGCGCATGTCATCTCCTGTCTGGTCGGGCCGGTGGCCCCGGGGCGGGTGCAACTCAGGCTCGCGGCGCGGCAGGCGAAATCCAGCGCGGCGCGCAGGGCGGCCTCGGTGTCGGGCGCAAACTGGCCCGCGCCAAGGCCGAAGGCAAGCCATGCGGCGTCGAAGACATCGCCCGCGCCGACGGTGTCGGCGATGCCGACGGTCGGCGCGGAAACATCGACCGTCAGCCCCGAGCGCAAGGCGCGCGCGCCCGCCGCACCGCGCGTGTGCAGCACGAGCGCATGGGGCGCGAGGGTGTCGGCCCCCGCACCCAGCCAGCCGAGGTCTTCGTCGGATACCTTGACGATATCCGCCGCCGCGATCAGCCGGGCGAGCCGCGCGCGATAGTCGGCGGTGTCGCCGATGAGCGTGGGGCGGATGTTGAGATCGAC
>CAZNMV010000311.1:0-3883 GCA_964573835.1 uncultured Aestuariivita sp.
CCTCGGTCTCTTCGGCGCTGACGCTGATCTCGCCGGGCCTTCCGGTCGCGGCCAAAGCTTGGCGCGCATTGCGCACCAGGTTCGAGATCACGCGGAACAGCTGTTCGGGGTCGGCCATCACGGTCAGCATTGCCGGGATGTCCTCGGAAAAGCTGATCTGTTCGCTTTCCTCGGCCAGCCTTTCGCTGTCGAGCACGTCGGCCACCACCTCGGACAGGCGCACATAGGTGAGCATGGGCGCCGGTTCCTCGGTCCGCCCGAAGGCGAGCGTGCTTTCGCACAGCGACACCGCGCGGCGGATCGAGCCCACCAGTTTCGGTGCCATCCGGCGCACCAGCGGGTCTTCGCTGCCTTCGATCCGGTCGGTGAAAAGCTGTGCCGACGTCAGGATGTTGCGCAGATCGTGGCTGACCTTGGCGACGGCGCCGCCCAGCTGCGCCAGACGTTCGCGCTGTTTGAGCGCCTGCGTCAGGTCGGTTTGCAGCTTGTGCAGCGCCTCTTCGGCCTCGCGCAGTTCGCGCACGCCGGCACCCGGCTGGATGATACGGCGCGCATCCTCGGGCGCTGCGGCATAGCGCTGCATCGAGCCCACCACGCCCTTGATGGGCTTCACCAGCAGCACCCGCACCGCGAAGAACAGAAGCAGCGCCGTGAAGATCGAAATCACTGCCGAAAGGATCAGGATGCGCACGCCGTAATCGAGCATCGCCACGCGCAGCGGGCCGCTTTCCATCGTGATCTCGATCAGCAGGCCCGCTTCGCGCACGGGCGATCCGATGACGCGGATCACCTGATTGCCGGGCGTGACGAGGCGCACCATGGCGTCGCGGATCAGCGCCACCGCGCCGGGGTCGCGCAGGTCGAAGGTCGCCTCTATCGGCTGCGGCAGCGGCGAGGACAGCACAAGCTGGCGCACCTCGTCCCGGCGCAGGACGACGTTGAAGACCTCGGCATTTTCCAGAAGTTCGCGTTCCAGTTCGGTCGTCAGCATGTCGTCGGCCAGCAGCGCGAGCGATGCGATCTGTGCCCGTTCCAGCCGGTCGAGCAGATAATCCTCGCGGAAGCGCGCGACCGAAGGCACGAAGATGAGCACTTCCGCCAGCATCACGAAGATGACGGTCAGGATCAGGAACCGGCCCGACAGCGAATTGAGCATGCGGTGTCTCGCGCCCTTACGGAAGCCTCCTCTGGACGAAGCGCACGATGCGCCTGACCATCGGGGCCTCGAACAATCTGGGGCTGAAATAGGCACCCGCGGCGCGTTTGTTAACCTCACCATAGGTAGGATAGGGGCTGACCATGGCGGCGATCGCGCTCATTTTCAGCCGGTTCGCAATGGCCAGCGACCACAGCCCGATCAGTTCGCCCGCCTGATGGCCCACGATGGTGACGCCGACAGGTCGCCCCCGGACCACCATGACCTTGATGAACCCCTTGGTCCTGTCTTCGGCGGCAGCGCGGTCGTTATGGTGGTAATCGAACCGCACGACCTCCATCCGCGCACCGTGGGCCGCGCGCGCCTCGGCTTCCGTAAGGCCGACCTGGGCGAGTTCAGGGTCGGTATAGGTGGCGCGGGGGATGTGGTCGGCGCGCGCCTTCGACGGCAGCGCGAACAGCATCGACCGGATGATGACCCCGGCATGATATCCCGCGACATGGGTGAACTGCATCCCGCCCGCCACGTCGCCGATGGCATAGACGCGGCGGTTGGCGGTGCGCAGGCCCGCATCGACGGCGATGCCGGTCTTTGTCTCGGTGATGCCGGCGGCGGACAGGTTCAGCCGTTCGGTATTGGCCTTGCGCCCCACCGCGACCAGAAGGTGCGACCCGGTGAAGCTGCGCCCGTCCTCTGTCGTCACGGTGATCTTTCCGGCCGCGTTGGCGACGCGGGCGACGCGGGCGTCTTCCTCGATCACCACGCCTTCGGCGCGCAGCGCGGCCAGCACGATCGCCGCCGCCTCGGGGTCGTCGCGGCCGAGCGCGCGCGCACCTTCGATGACCGTGACGCGGCTGCCCAGCCGGATATGGGCCTGCGCCATCTCCATCCCGATGGGGCCGCCGCCGATGATGAGAAGATGGTCGGGACGGTCGCGCAGGTCGAAGATGGTCTCGTTCGTCAGATAGGGGGTCTCATTCAGCCCGGGGATCGGCGGCACGAAGGGGCGCGAGCCGGTCGCGATCACGATGCGGCGCGCGGTGATGCGATAATCGCCCGCTTCGACCGTGTCGGGCGACACGAACTGCCCGAAGGCGCGGATGACCCGGACGCCCAGCCCTTCGAACCGTTCCTGGCTGTCTATGGGGGCGATCCCTTCGATCACGCGGGCGACATGGTCCTTCGCGGCGGCGTAGTCGATGCGGGGCACCACATCGGCGACGCCGAACCGGGCCGCGTGGGCCTGGGCATGGGCGGCCTTGGCGCTGGCCAGCAGCGCCTTGGACGGCACGCAGCCGTAGTTGAGACAGTCGCCCCCCATCCTGTGGCCTTCCAGAAGGACGACATCCGCCCCCATCTGCACCGCACCCGCCGCCACCGACAGCCCGCCCGAGCCCGCGCCGATGACAAGGATATCGGTCCTGATCCGCTCCATCGCTCAGTCCCCCTTGCGGGCGCGCAGGGTCCGGACGAGGATGGGGAGCGCTGCCAGCAGGCACAACCCGAGGATCGGGCCGATCACCTGCGGTTCCCACAGAAGCGACAGGTCGGGGTCCCCGCCCCGGTCGAAGACCTCGCCCAGGCCCACACCGATCCAGGTGAAGACCAGCGCGCCCGGCACGATGCCCAGCGCCGTGGTCCAGACGAAAGTGACAAACCGCACGCCTACCAATGCAGGCAGCAGGTTCGCCACGAAGAACGGCACCGCCGGGACAAGGCGCAAAAGGAACAGCACGCTGATCTCGTTCTGCCGCAACCCGTCCATCAGCCGCCTGACATTGCCCTCGGACGCGTCGAGCCGCGCCGACAGCGTGCGGCCCAGCCCCCAGCGCGCAGCAAGGAAGATCATCGCGGCGCCGGCCGTGGCCGAAACGACGTTCAGCGCCGTGCCTGTCGAAAGTCCGAACAGGAACCCCCCCGTGACCGACGCGACCGCCGCCCCCGGCAGGGACAGCGCGACGATGACGACATAGGCCGCGACGAAGGCCAGTGCCAGCGTCAGGAAATGGGCATCGCGATAGGCCAGCAGCGCCTCGCGGTTGTCGCGCAGGGTCTCGAAGCTGAGCGTGTCGCCGAGAAGGATCGCCCCCAGCACCGCAGCCGTCAGGATCACGGCAAGCGGCAGGTGGCGCGTCAGGCCCTGGCGCGCGGGATCGGTGGTCTGGCTGGTCTTTCCGGTCATGGCGTGCCTTGCCTTGGGTGTTTTCCTGACATGCGCCTTTTCGCCAGACAGCGACAGCCCCATCACGCCCCCTTGATCGGGGGTGAGCCTGCCCGTGACCATACTGCCCGCGCCCTGGCAGATTTGAAACATCCCGCGCGCGCCGCGCCTGCGGAAATGTTGCAAGGGGCGCGCGGATTTCTCCAAACCGGGTTTGACTTGGGCCGAAAGGGTCATTAAGGGACGGGCTTCGAGATAGAGGCCCGCCGCGAATCCGCGTTGTACGGCCGAATTACCTGGAGAAGATGCGATGAAACGCACTTATCAGCCGTCGAACCTGGTCCGCACGCGCCGCCACGGTTTCCGCGCGCGCATGGCCACGAAGGCCGGGCGCAAGATCCTCAATGCCCGCCGTGCCCGCGGCCGCAAGGTTCTGAGCGCGTAAGCGGCAAAGCCGCCTTGTTACGGACATGACACCGCCGGAGGACCCCCAGGCAGGCACCGCCACCGGGGGGGACGCGCCTCCGGCGGTGTCCGTTTGTCTGACCACACTCACGAAACGCGCC
>CAZNMV010000311.1:3893-4266 GCA_964573835.1 uncultured Aestuariivita sp.
CTGCGCGCAGCGAAGGGGCTGCGCGCTCCCGCACCGTCGATGACACGTCAGGCCCGCCGGCGCGATCCGGGCGAGGCTGCGGGCATCCGGGTCGGGTATACCTGTTCCAAGAAGGTCGGAAATGCCGTGGCGCGCAACCGCGCGCGGCGGCGGCTGCGCGAGGCCGCGCGCGCCGTCCTGCCCGGCGGAGGACAGGACGGCTGGGATTACGTCCTGATCGGCCGCCCCGAGATCACGGCTGCCCGCCCCTTTGAGGCCCTCAAGACCGATCTGGTGCAGGCGCTGGCGCGCGTGCATCGCGGGCGATGACGCCGCTGGCCCATATCGTGGCGCTGCCGGTGCGCGCCTACCGGCTGATCCTGTCGCCCTGGGT
>CAZNMV010000312.1:0-4253 GCA_964573835.1 uncultured Aestuariivita sp.
CGGGAAAATCCACGCTCTTCAACCGCCTCACCGGGGCCGATGTCATTGCCAAGGACATGCTCTTCGCCACGCTCGACCCCACGATGCGGCGCGTGGCGCTGCCTGACGGGCCGGAAGTGATCCTGTCCGACACCGTGGGCTTCATCTCGGACCTGCCGACCGAACTGGTCGCGGCCTTCCGCGCCACGCTGGAAGAGGTGCTGTCAGCCGATCTCATCTTGCATGTGCGCGACATCAGCCACGCCGAGAGCGAAGCGCAGGCGAGCGATGTCGCCACTATCCTCGCCTCGCTCGGCGTGGATGAGAGCCGCCCCCAGATCGAGGTCTGGAACAAGATCGACCTTCTCGCGCCCGACGCCCGCGCGCAGGTCGAGGGCCGCGCCGCCCGCGACGCATCGGTCTTCGCCATCTCGGCGGTCGAAGGCACCGGGCTGGACGCGCTTCTGGCCGCCGTGGCCGAGGCGCTTGGCGGTGTCCGCCAAAGCGAAGAGATCACGCTGGGCTTCGGCGAAGGCCGCCGCCGCGCCTGGCTGTTCGCCCGCGATCTGGTGCAGGCGGAACGCCAGACCGACGCGGGCCATGAGCTGACGGTCCTTTGGACCGCCAGGCAGAAGGCGCAGTTCGCGGCCTTGTCAGGGTCGGGGGCCTGATCAGCCCATCTTGCGCAGGCGCTTGAACAGGCTCGACGTATCCCAGCGCCCGCCACCCATCTTCTGGACGTCCTTGTAGAACTGATCGACCAGCGCGGTCACAGGCAGGCTGGCGCCGGTCTCATTCGCGGTATCAAGGCAGATACCAAGGTCCTTGCGCATCCAGTCCACCGCGAAGCCATGTTCGAAATGATCGTCAATCATGGTCTGATACCGGTTGACCATCTGCCAGGACCCCGCCGCGCCGCCACCGATCACGTCGATCACCGCGCGCCCGTCAAGGCCCGCCTTCTCGGCGAAATGCAGCCCCTCGCTCAGCCCCTGCACGAGGCCCGCGATGCAGATCTGGTTGACCATCTTGGTCAGCTGCCCCGCGCCGCTCTCGCCCAGGCGCACGCATTTCTTGGCGTAAGCGGCGATCACCGGCTCGGCGCGGGCATAGGCGGCTTCCTCGCCGCCGCACATGACGACAAGCTGGCCGTTTTCCGCGCCTGCCTGACCGCCCGACACCGGCGCGTCGACGAAATGGATGCCCAGTTCGGCGGCGGCTGCGAACAATTCGCGGGTGACCTTGGCTGACACCGTGGTGTGATCGACAAAGACGCTGCCCTTCGCCATGCCTGCGAAGGCCCCGTCGGGACCAAGGCAGACGGCGCGCAGATCGTCGTCATTGCCGACGCAGGCCATGACCATGTCCGCGCCTGCAGCAGCTGCGCGCGGGCTGGGGGCATGATCGCCGCCATGCTGCGCGGCCCAGGCTTCAGCCTTTGCCGCAGTGCGGTTGTAGACCGTTACGTCATGCCCCTTGGCCCGCAGGTGCCCCGCCATCGGATAGCCCATCACGCCCAGCCCCAGAAACGCCAGCTTCGCCATGCGCTTTTCCCCTTTGAACTTGCCTTAGCCTGAGGCACTACCTAACAGCCCAATCGGCGGCGTCAAACGGAAGGGTGGGGATGCGCGTTCTGTTCCAGTGGTTGTTCCGGCTGACCTCGGCGGCGGTCGTGCTGCTGGTTCTGGCGGTTCTCGGTGTCTATTACTTCGCCTCCACCTCGCTGCCCGATTACGACAACCGCCTTGCGGTCGAGGGCGTCTCGGCCCCGGTCGAGATCGTGCGTGACAACGCCAATGTGCCCCATATCTTCGGCGCGTCGGACCCGGACGTCTTCTTCGGTCTGGGCTATGCCCATGCGCAGGACCGGCTGTGGCAGATGACGATGCTGCGCCGTACCGCGCAGGGAAGGCTGTCCGAGGTCTTCGGCCCCCGCACGCAAGCCATCGACGTCACGCTGCGCCGCTTCGATCTCTACCGCCTCGCCCAGCAATCGGTCGCGGTGCAAGATAGCTATACGCGCGCAGCACTCGACGCTTATGCGGCGGGGGTGAACGCGCGTCTGGCCGAGATCAACCGCGACGCGCTGGGGCGCGGCGCGCCCGAGATGTTCCTTTTCAACGCACCTATCTCGCCCTGGCAACCGGCCGATTCCATCGCCGTGGTGAAACTGATGGGCGTGCAGCTGTCGGGCCACCTCGAAGCCGAGGTGCTGCGCGCCCGCGTGGCGCTCGCGCTCGACGACCCCGCGCGGCTTTCCGATATTCTGCCCGACACGCCCGGCACCGGTATTGCCGCTTTGCCGGAATATGCCGATCTCTTCCCCGGCCTGCGGCGTATCGCGGCGACGGACAAGACCCCGCACGATCCGCTGTCGCCCTTCCCGGCCCGGGGCCTTGCGGGGGCCTCGAACGCCTTCGCTGCCGCGCCGTCGCGGTCTGCGGCGGGCGGCACGCTTCTGGCCAATGACCCGCATCTGGGCTTCAGCGCGCCGACGATCTGGTATCTCGCGCGGCTGGAGCTTGCCTCGGGCGGCGTGATCGGCGGCACGTTGCCGGGCGTGCCGGTGATCATGACGGGGCGCAGCGCGCGGCTCGGTTGGGGGCTGACCTCGTCCTATCTCGATGATCAGGATGTCTTCATCGAACGGCTGAACCCCGACAATGTGGAAGAATACCTCACACCTTCGGGCTGGAAACGGTTTGAGACGCGCCAGAGCATCGTCGAGATCAAGGATGCCGACCCCGTCACGCTGACCCTGCGCTGGACGGAGAACGGCCCCGTCCTGCCGCCCAGCCATTACGACCTTGGCACCGTGACGCCCGCGGGGCATGTGGCGGCCCTGTCCTGGACGCTGCTCACGCCCGAGGACACGACGCTGACCGCCGCCATGACGGTGATGCGCTCGGGCAATGTGGCGGATGCCATCGCCGGCGCCGAAGGTTTCATCGCGCCGAGCCAGATGCTGACGCTGGTCGATGCAGAAGGTATCGGCATGAAGATGATCGGCGCCGTGCCGCGCCGCGACGCCGCCCACCAGACGCAGGGCCGCATGCCCGCGCCGGGCTGGATCGCGCAGAACCGCTGGCAGGGGCGCATGCCATATGCCTCGAACCCTGTTTTCGAGAACCCGCGCGGCGGCATCCTGGGCAACACCAACAACAAGATCGTGGAACGCCCCTTTCCCAATCACCTGTCCTTTGAATGGGGCGACAGCCAGCGCGTCTTCCGCTGGCAGCGCCTGATGCAGATGCGCGAGGTGCATACCCGCGACAGCTTCATCGAAGCACAACTCGACACCGTGTCCTTCACCGCGCGCTCGCTCCTGCCGCTGGTGGGGGCGGATCTGTGGTTCACCGGGCAGGCCGCGCCCGAAGGCACGCCCGAACGTCAGCGCCAGCGCGCACTCGCCCTTCTCGCCGAATGGAACGGCGAAATGAGCGAACATCTCCCCGAACCGCTGATCTACGCCGCCTGGCTGCGCGCCCTGCAGGATCGTCTGATCCGCGACGATCTCGGCCCGCTGGCCGAGGAATTCACCCATGTCGAGCCGCTCTTCATCGAGCGCGTCTTCCGCGACATCGACGGCGCCGCCGCGTGGTGCGACGTCGTCCAGTCGGCACCGGCCGAGACCTGCACCGACATGGCGCGCCTCGCGCTCGACGATGCGCTGGTCTGGATCGGCGAACGGTATGGCAGCGCGCTTGAATCCCTGCGCTGGGGCGACGCGCATCAGGCAACCCATGACCATCAGGTGCTGGGGTCGGTCCCGGTGCTGCGGTACTTCGTGAACATCCGCCAATCCACCAGCGGTGGCGACAACACGCTTTTGCGCGGGCGCACCTCGGGCGAAGACCCCGATCCCTTCCAGAACGTGCATGGCGCGGGCTATCGCGGGGTCTATGACTTCGCCGATCCCGACAGTTCGGTCTTCATCACCTCGACCGGACAGTCCGGACACTTCCTGTCACGCCATTACGACGATCTGGCCCAGCTCTGGCGGCGCGGCGAATACATCCCGATGAGCCTCGACGCGAACCTCGCGCGCGCGGCCTCGGTCGGGATCACCGTGCTGGAGCCGGCTGTCAGGGAATGATGCGGGTGTATTTCAGCCCTTCGAGCGTCGCGCCGATGCGCAGCCCCGCCTGACCGAAGACCGCCGCCAGCACCGGCGAGGTGGTGGTCACCGTGTCGGTCGACAGGTTCGCCGCCTCGGTGCTGACGACATATTCGACATCCGCGCCCGCGGCCCATCCGGCCGAGCGGCGGAAATC
>CAZNMV010000313.1:0-4249 GCA_964573835.1 uncultured Aestuariivita sp.
TGGGCTATGCCACGATCTATGGCGACATGGCGGGCGGCTACAACCCGATCAAGGATCTCTACAAGACCCGCGTGTTCGAAACCTGCCGCTGGCGCAACGCCAATCACCGCGACTGGATGAAAGGCCCCGCAGGCCCGGTCATGCCCGCCCGCGTGATCGACAAGCCGCCCTCGGCCGAACTCCGGCCCGACCAGAAGGACAGCGATTCGCTGCCCGACTACCCCGAACTTGACGCGATCCTCGAGATCCTGATCGACCGTGACGGCTCCATCGCCGACTGCGTCGCGGCGGGCTTTGACCGCGCCACCGCGCAGAAGGTGGAACGCCTGATTTACCTTTCGGAATACAAGCGCTTCCAGTCCGCCCCCGGCGCGCGCCTGACGAACCGCGCCTTCTGGCTCGACCGCCGCTATCCGCTCGTGAACCGCTGGCGCGACCCGTCCTGAGGCCCCCGGCTTCTTCTCGTCCCAAATACGCAAATTACGACGCCAGATTCCTGGTGCGCCGGTCCGGAATAAAGGGCAGGGTCGCGCCATGCCCGGCCCGAAACCCGATCCCCTCCCCGAAGACCGCAGATTGCCCCGCCGCGTCGATGTCGTCGTCATCGGCGGCGGCATCATCGGCACCTCGGCCGCGCTGGAACTGGCGGAGCGGGGCGTCAGCGTCGCGCTCTGCGAAAAGGGCGAAATCGGGGCCGAACAATCCTCGCGCAACTGGGGCTGGGTGCGGCTGTCGTGCCGCGACCCCCGCGAAATCCCCCTGATGATCGAGGCGATCCGCGCCTGGGAAGGGCTCGAGGCGCGCACCGGCCATCGCATGGGATACCGCCGGACCGGCATCCTCTTCACCGCCGCGACCGACCGCGCCGTCGCCGACTACGAACGCTGGTCGAAGCACCTTGTCCCCCACCAGATCGACTGCCGCATGGTGCGGGGCGCAGAGCTTGATGCTCTTCTGCCCGGGCACCGGATGAAGACGAAGGCCGCGCTCTACACGCCCCTCGATGGCCGCGCCGAACCGCAATGGGCGGCCCCCGGCATCGCGCTGGCCGCCCGCGCGGCGGGGGCGCATGTGCTGACCCAATGCGCCGTGCGCAGTCTCGACATCGCGGCGGGGCGCGTCGCGGGTGTGATCACCGAACGCGGCCGCATCGCCTGCGACGGCGTGATCCTTGCGGGCGGCGCGTGGTCGCGGCTGTTCGCCGGCAATGCCGGGATCGCGCTGCCGCAGCTCAAGGTGCTCAACACCGTCATGCGCACCACGCCCGTCGAAGGCGGCCCCGAGGTCAGCCTCTGGGCCGACGGCTTCGCGCTGCGCCGCCGCGCCGATGGCGGCTACACCATCGCCTCGGGCACCGAGAACACGGTCGATCTTGTCCCCGACAGCCTCCGCCTTGCCCGCGCCTTCTGGCCCGCCTTCCGCGCCGAATGGCGCTCGCTGCGCTTCCGCGTCTCGGGCCGCTGGAGCGAGGAGGCCGCCGAGGCCCGCCACTGGCGCCCCGACGAGGTGACACCTTTCGAGAACACCCGCATCCTCGACCCCGCGCCGTCGCAGCGCGTGCTGCGCTCGGCCTGGGCGGCGGCGCGCCGCGCCTTCCCGGTGCTGCAAGGCGCCGAGGTGGCGCAGTCCTGGGCGGGCCTTATCGACGTGACCCCCGACGCGATCCCGGTGATCTCGCATGTCGCAGAGGTTCCGGGCCTGACCATCGGCACCGGCTTTTCCGGCCACGGCTTCGGCATCGGCCCCGGGGCGGGGCGGCTTCTGGCCGATCTGGTGACCGGCCGCCCGCCCGTCGTCGACCCCCACGACTTCCGCCTGTCGCGCTTCACCGACGGCAGCCGCGTCGCGCCGCAGACCGGGTTCTGAGCCGGGCCAAAGGTTAAGAAACCCTTTCCCCGCCTCTGCAAGTCCTTGCTTTCACAAAGGCCGCCCTGCGTCCCACCGTGGGACGCTCATTCCCACCAGCGGTCGATCGTGGCGATGTCGTCGTCCGACCAGCCGAAATGATGGGCGAATTCATGGACCGTCACATGGGCGACCAGATCGGCCAGATCGACATTCCCCCGTTCCCGCCATTCATCGAGGATCGGCTCGCGGAACAGCCACACGACATCCGGCCCATACCCCGGATCCATCACCGATTTCTCGGTCAGCGGGATGCCGTCATAAAGCCCGGTCAGGTCCAGCGGATCCTCGATGCCCAGCTCATCCAGCATCTCGTCCGACGGCCAGTCGACGACCTGCAGCACGACCCGTTCCGCCGCCGCGCGGAACGGGTCGGGCAGGCCCGCCACCGTGGCCCGGGCCATGTCCGCGATCTGATCGATCCCCGTTTTCATGGCCCGGATAGGACGGCGGCGCGCCGCCTTTGTCAAAGCATCAGCTGATAGGAATGCGGCACGAAGTGAAACCCGTCGCCGCGCGTCTCGACATAGCCCACACCCGGCCAGGGCATGTGATAGCCGATGAGCGCCACCTTGTCGGCGGCCAGCATGCCGAGGATGCGGCGCCGCGTGGCGGCGGCGGCTTCCTTGTCGCGGTCGAAGCGCACCTCCCAGTCGGGATGGGCGAGCGACCAGACATAATGGTTGGTGAAGTCCCCGCCGATCAGAAGCTGCGTGCCCTCGCTTTCGACCATGTAGGTCATGTGCCCCGGCGTGTGCCCGAACGCCGCCATCGCCGTCAGCCCCGGCGCGACGCTGCCACCATCGTCGAGGAAGCTGAACTGATCCGCCAACGGCCGCACATTGGCCTCGAACGCCTCGTTGCCCGCCATGTCCCAGGCGTCGAACTCGGCCGCGCCGGTGATGTAGGCGGCATTCGCATAGGTCGGCGCGCCGTCGGTCAGAAGCCCGCCGATGTGATCGCCATGCATGTGGGTGATCACGACGCGATCCACCTGATCTGCGGTATAACCCGCCGCCTGCAGCGCTGCGACCGTCGCGGGACCGTTCAGCCCGGTGTCGAACAGGACAAGCTCGGCCCCCGTATTGACCAGCGTCGGCGTGAAGAAGAACTGCGCCTGATCGGTGGGGATGTTCGCGGCCTGCGACGCGGCGGCGAAGTCCTCGGGCGACACGTTCATCCCGAAGATCGTCTGCGGATCGGGCACCGCTCGGGTGCCAGCCAGAAGTGTCGTCACCTCGAACCCGCCGACCTTCAGCCGGTTGAAGGGCGAACCGCCCACGCCCAGCATCGGTGCGGATGCCCGCGCGGCACCCCCCGCCGCCAGCGTCAGCGGCAGCGCCGCCGCCCCGGCCAGCGCCGCCCGGCGCGTGAAAGTCATGTCGTTGGTCATGTCGGGTGATCTCCTTCGAATGAAATACATATCGAAAGATAGCGTCGTGAGTATGTGAAGCCAGTAGGCGGGCTTCACGTTCCGGCGACGTCCGCCCGCTGGACAAAACTCACCCCCTGTGAGACATGGCGCGCCGAACAGGAGACGCCCATGACCACCACCCGCTTCGCGCCGTCGCCCACCGGTTACATCCATGTGGGCAACCTGCGCACCGCGCTGATGAACTATCTCATCGCGCGCAAGGCGGGCGGCACCTTCATCCTGCGCATCGACGACACCGACGCCGAGCGGTCGAAAGAGGAATATGTCGACCAGCTCAAGCGCGATCTCGACTGGCTGGGCCTGCACTGGGACCGCGTCGAACGGCAGTCGCTGCGGCTTGATCGCTATGCCGACGCTGCCGACCGCCTGCGCGGCATGGGCCGCTTCTACGAGGCGTTCGAGACGCCGGTGGAACTCGACCTCAAGCGCAAGAAGCTGCTGAACATGGGCCGCCCCCCGGTCTATGACCGCGCCGCGCTGAAACTGAGCGAGGGTGAACGTGACGCGCTCCGCGCGGAACGCGGCCCCGGCGTCTGGCGGTTCCTGCTCGACCAGGAACGCATCGACTGGACCGACGGCATTCTCGGACCCGTGTCGATCGACGCGGCCAGCGTCAGCGACCCGGTTCTGATCCGGGGCGATGGTCAGGTGCTGTACACGCTCGCCTCGGTCGTCGACGACATCGAGATGGGCGTGACCCACATCGTGCGCGGCGCCGACCACGTCACCAACACCGCCACGCAGATCCAGATCATCCGTGCGCTTGGCGGCACCCCGCCCGAACTGGTCCAGCAGGCACGCGACGGCGTGCGCGGCATCGCCTATCCCATCGTGCGCGCCTCCGGCTATGGCACCGACCTTGCCACCTATCTGGAAAAGACGGTTGATGAGCTGCTGATCATGGCGCAG